>NZ_JBHXEG010000109.1:1085-25842 GCF_042724935.1 Kitasatospora sp. NPDC127060 | reverse complement strand
GCCCGGGACTCCCCGGGCGGGGGCGGTTCCGTGGGGGCGAGGCCCTGTCAGAGGTGGGGGAGGGTGGGGTGCCGCCGAGGCGGAGGTCGCCGACGGCGTCGAGGACGGCGATCCGCGGCGTGCCGTCAGGGGTCTGGAAGCCGGCCAGCACCCGGTCGGCGTGGGTGATGCCGCCGGCGTGCGTCCACCGGCCGGTGAGCAGGTAGCCAGCGGGGCGTTCGCCTCGATCGGGTCGCCGAGCGCGGTGCCGGTGCCGTGCGCCTCCACCGCGTCGACCTGCCGCGTGGTGAGCCCGGCGTCGGCGACGGCGGCCTCGATGACGCGCTGCTGGGCGAGGCCACTGGGTACGGACAGCCCGCTGGAGGCGCCGGGCGACATCCAGCAGCAACCGCTGCTGCGGGTCCATGGCGGCGGCCTCGCGGCGCGAGATGCCGAAGAACTCCGGGTCGAGGCCGTCCACCCGCTCCAGGAAGCCACCCCGGGCCGGGCCCCGGCCGCCCCGGTGGTCGGTGACGGCGTCCCCGCCGGCGCGCGGCAGCCGCCAGAACTCCTCCGGCCCGTCCGCCCGCGGGAAGCGGCAGCCGATCCCGACCACGGCGACCGCACCGGACGGCGGACCACCCCCGTCGTACCTGGCCATGTCCTTCATCGACGCACCCCCGTGCCCCCGGACGATCGGACAGTGGCCGATCGAGGGTTGGCTCAACAGGCCTGCTGATCAAGCGACCTGACGTACCGTCGACCGGCCGGTCCCAGATCCGCCCGCCCCGTTCCCGGCAGTCGGCGCGCACCTCTGAGCTGCCTGCATGATCGCATGAGTATCAGTGTCATTAGTCACGTCAATGCCTCACTGAGTATCGCGACTGGCGGGCATAGACGCACCCGTGACCAGCACGGGTGGTGCGTACCCCGCTTACCGGAGACCGGCCGAACCGTGGACGGGCCCGCTCAGTCCTCGCGGCCCGCGGGCGCGGCCCGGCCGTCGCGGTAGTGGAGGACGAAGGTGGTGCCGTCGCCGATGGCCCGGCGCCGGAGGTAGAGCACGGGGCGACCGTCCGGGGCGCAGTTGACGCCCTCGCGGACCAGCAGCGGGGTGCCGGCCGGTACTTCGAGCCGCTCGGCGTCCGCGATGTCCGCCGCGACCGCGGAGAAGCCCCGCCAGTCGACCTCCAGCCGGAGGCCGGTCGCCCGGGTGACGGCCTCGGTCACGTCCCGGGACGCCCCGGAGTCGGACAGCTCCGCCGCGGCCTCGCCCAGCAGTTCGGTGGCGACCCAGTAGCTGCTGACCACCCAGGGCCGCCGGTCGATCCGGGCCAGTGCGTCGATCCTGGTCAACTCCTCGACGGTGCAGCCGAGTCGGACGGCGGCGAGCTGATCGGCCGGGCCGGTCGGGGCGGCGGTGAGCCCCAGCACCCGCTCCTCCGCGCCGCGCAGTGCGGTCGGCGGCAGGCCGCCGCTCCGGTTGCCCAGGTCGATCCTGGCGCTGGCCGGGTCCACCGTGACGTCGACGGTGTGCCGCAGCACCGGACGGCGGACGAAGGTGCCCACGCCGCGACGGATCTCGATGGCCCCGGCCCGGGCCAGCTCGGCGACGGCCTGACGGATCGTCAGACGGTTGGCGCCGAACTCGGCCGCGAACTCGTTCTCGCTCGGCAGCCGGGTGTCCGGGGCGTATTGACCGGCGTCGATGCGGCCCTGGATCCGGCGGGCGATCTGGAGGTACAGCGGTCCGCTGCTTCGACGTGGGGGCACGAATCGATCCTAAACGCCCCCTCCATGACCGTGCCCGCACCCGCCCCGCGCGGGGCGGGGCGGGTGCGGGCGGGCGGGTGCGGCCGCGGGCAAGGACGGCTTGGGCAGCGCGGTGGTGTAGGGCCGCAGCCGGACGCCCTTGCCGCCGGCCACGGTGAAAGCGTGCATGATCAAGTCCTTCCGCCGGGGTGGTGCGGTTCGTGTCGAGTGGTGGAGGTCGGGCGCGGGTGCCGGTCCGTCTAAGGTGAGCGGGAACGTGCTGTCAAGTTCCAGGTGAGGTCGTATTGTTCGCCTACATCGGCTCCGGCCCGTACTGCTTCTCCAACTCGCTCGCCATGGCGCTGGGTCCGGACGCGCCCGGTCCGCAGGTGCTGGAGGTACTGACCGGGTCACCGTTCGGCTTCCAGCTGATCGACGGGGTGCTGCCGTTCTTCGACCCCTTCGGCTGGGACCCGGAGCAGGGCCTGGACGCGGCGATCGGACTGCTGGGCCGGGAGTGCCGCCGCACCGCCGGTGACGACCCCGAGGACGCGGAGCGCAGGCTGCGCGCGGCCGTCACCCAGGGGCCGGCGCTGGCCGGACCGCTGGACATGGGCCTGCTGCTCCAGCAGCCCGGCTCCGGCGAGCCGATCGGCGCCGACCACTACGTCCTGGTGGTGGCGGTCGACGGGGACACCGTGGTCTTCCACGACCCGCACGGCCACCCCTGGGCGACGCTGCCGGTGCCGGCCTTCCTGGCCGCCTGGCAGGCGGAGAAGATCGACTACGTGGAGCAGCCGTACGTGCTGCGCAGCGGCTTCACCCTGGTCCGGGAGACCACCGCGGCCGAGGCGGTCCGGGCCTCGCTGCCGCGCGCCGTGGAGCTGCTGGCCGGCCGGGGCGCCGGCGCGGCCGAGATGCCGCTTGGGTCGCTCGGCACCGCGGCCGGCCTGGAGCGGCTGGCCGAGCAGGTGACCGAGGGCCTGGACCCGGACATCCGGCAGGTGATGGAGAAGTTCTCCGTCCGGGCCGGTGCCCGCCGGCTGTCCGACGCCTCGACCGCCCTGGCCGGGATCGGCTTCCGGAACGCGGCCGAGGTGCTGGGCCGGCAGGCCCGGATCCTCGGCGGGATCCAGTACCCGCTGGTCGTCCAGGACGACGCCGCCGTGATCGCCGGCCTGCGCGCGCTGGCGCCGACCTACGAGGAGCTGCGGGCCGTCCTGACCGCGGAGCTCGCCGAGCACGACGGCGGCCCCGCCGCCGCGGTCGCCGCGGGCTGAGCCGGCCGCCCGGTGCGGCGGACCGGCCACCAGCCGGTCCGCCGTCCTGCGGCCGGGGTCAGTCCGCCGCATCGAGCCGGTCCTCCAGGCGGCGCAGCCCGGACTCCGGCAGCGCCGAGTGGCTGGCCCACGAGGGGGATCGCGGCCGCCCACCACGTGTCCGTGCGGTACCTGCACAAGCTCTTCCGCTACGAGGGGATGACGGCGGCCCGCTGGATCCAGCGCCAGCGCCTCGACATGTGTCGCCGCGACCTCGCCCGCCGGGCAGCGGGCCGGGCGACCGTGGCGGCGGTCGCGGGCCGCTGGGGTTTCGTGAGCGCCAGTCACGTCAGCCGGGCCTTCCGGGCCGCGTACAGCGTCTCCCCGCGCGAGTGGCGGGCAGGTGCCGGGACGGGCTCGGCGCCGGACACCGCGCGACTGCCGGTCACCGCCCCGTCCGGCTTCGGCGTCGCGGTGTGACCCGGTCGTGGGCGCCGCCGAACGCACAGCCGGCGGCCCCCACGACGGCACGACCACGACGGCGCGACCGTGACGGCGCGACCACCGGCCACCACCCACCCGTCACCCGTCACCCGCTTCAACCGCTTCAACCGCTTCAACCGCCGGTGTGGATCTCCGCGAGGTAGCCGCCCGGGAACTGCACCATCGCGCTGTCCCGGCCCCCCACCCAGACCGGCCCCCACGGCACCGACGCGCCGGCGGCCTTCGCCCGGTCCAGGGTGGCGCCGAGGTCGGACACGCCGTACCCGGTCAGCTCCCGGCCGAAGGGGTAGGGCAGGTGGCCGTCCGTGACGGTGACCGTCGTGGTGCCGAAGCCGGAGCTGAGACGCAGGAGCCGGTACGTCGTTCCGGGCAGGCCGATCGCGGCGCCGTCGGCCTGCCGGTCGTCTGAGACGACGCGGCCCCCGGTGAAGGAGAGGTAGCTCCGTAGGAACGCGCCGACCGCGTCCGGCGACAGGTAGAGCCGGTTGTCCGGCACGCTCGCCAGGGCGGGGTAGGAGGGCGGGGTGGTGTGCACGTAGAGCTGGGCGCTGATGCCACCGGGGAACTGGATGACGGCGTCCCGGCCGATCGGGTCGGCGAACGGGGCGACCGTCACGGCCGCGCCGTCGGCCCGGGCGGCCCGGACCGCCTGGTCGAGGTCGGTCACCAGCCAACCGGTGCGTTCGGTGCCGAAGGGGTACGGGACGGGGGTGGTGTAGTCGAACACCGACAGCGTGCCGACCGGTGACAGCACCAGCTCGGAGAGCGTTCGGCTGGACGTCGGGGTCACCTGGGTGGCGTTCGGCCCGATCGTGGTTCCCCCGAAGGTGGAGACCCAACTGGCCGCGAAGGCCTGCTCGGTGCCCGGCGCGACGTAGACGTGGGTGCTGTCGTACTGCGGGCCGACGGCGAACTGCCGGTGTGTGCCCGGCCGTTGCGCCGGGCTGCTCTGGGTCGCCGAGGCGGCGGGGATCGCGGTCAGTGCGGCGATCGCCGCCACCAGCGGGACCACGCGTCGGACGAAGTGTCGTTTCATCGGGTGACCTCCCGGTCGTCGCCGCGCCCGACCCCCGCGGAGGGGCCGGGCGCGTGAGGGTCGTCGAATGAGGTGGGGTCAGGCCACCGGCGGGGCCCAGTGGGTGTCCGGTGCCGAGACCCGGTGGGCGGTCAGCGCGGTGGCCAGGAGCAGCACTGCGGCCAGGGCCAGGGCGGTGACGTGCTGTCCGTGCAGGATCAGTACCGCGCCCGCGAGGCCGCCGAGCAGCATCGCGAGTGCGGAGAGGATCCGGCGTCCCGGGCGGGGTGCGGTGCCGCCGGCCGCCGTGGAGTCGGCGGCGAGGCCGGTCAGGGTGAGGGTGAGGACGGTGGTGGTCAGGTCCGGCACGCCGAGCCGGCGGGCCACCGCGTTCTGCAGGCCCATCCCCAGGCCCAGGAGGACGATCAGGGCGTAGCGGCCGCTGCCGTCGGTGACGGCGTCGGTGACGGCGGCCGCGGCTGTGAGGACCGTCTGGATGCCGGTGGCCAGGGCCAGCAGGCGTCCTCGGTGGGCCGGTGTCCGGCTGCCGAGCCGTCCGCCGGCGAGTGCTCCGGTCAGGAAGGCGCCCAGCGAGACGAGCGAGGCCGCGGCGGACAGTCCCGGGGCGCCCGCGAGGGCGAATCCGAGGAAGACCACGTTGCCGGTCATGTTCGCCACGAACACGTGGCCGAGGCCGAGGTAGCTCACGGCGTCGATCACGCCGGTGGCCACGGTCAGCAGGAGCAGCAGTGGCGGTAGCGGGCCGTGCCGGTCGGTGCGCGCTGGGGCGAGGGTCCGGAGGGCGTCAGTCAGTAGGGCGCGCACCGGCCGTCGCCTCCCCGGGTGCCGACGGGCGGTGCAGGACCGCGCGGGTGAGCAGTCCGCTGGCCGGGCCGAGCGCGATGCACGCGATCGAGAGCCAGAGCGGCCAGGAGGTGAGGCCGACGGCATGGTCGGCGGACCATCGGCCCGGGCCGGTGAGGGCGAGCGATCCCGTGACGACGATCAGGACGAGCGGGTACTCGTAGCCGTCGTTCTGCACCCAGAGCCCGTGCGGCAGTTTGACCGTCAGCGCCACCGTCATCACGCCCATGGCGACCATGGCCGCCAGCGGTGTGAGCGCGCCCAGGGCCAGGAACAGGCCCGAACCGATCTGGCCGGCGCCCGCGGCGAGGGCGGTGAGCCGGCCGCCCGCGAACCCGTCGTGCCGGAACTCCTCCGTCCCGCCCGTCAGGCCGTTGCCGCCCAGGCGGCGGCTCACCTTCTGTATCCCGTGGCCGGCGATGAGCAGGCCCACCACCACCCGGAGGATCAGCAGTCCGGTATCCATCATGTCCTGTTCCTGGTCCCTGTGTTCCCCGAGTCCCGTCAGCCCGCGGCGTGCTCGCCCATGACGGACTGCGCGTAGACGACTCCGAGGCCGTACGCGCCGGCGTGCTCCTTGACGATCTCCATGACGGCGCCGTAGGTCTCCGTGCGGGCCCAGTCGCGCTGGAGCTCCAGCAGCACCTGCACCCAGGTGACCGGCACCGCGCCGGCCTGCACCATCCGCTGGATGGCGTGCTCGTGGGCCTGCGGGGAAACGCCGCCGGAGGCGTCGGTGACGACGTACACCTCGTAGCCCTGGTCGATCATGGACAGCACCGGCAGGACCAGGCAGACCTCGGTCCACAGGCCGGCTATGACGACCTTGCCGCGGCCGGTGGCCTTGACCGCCTGGACGACCGCCTCGTCCTCCCAGGCGTTCATGGAGGTGCGGTCGAGGATCTCGGCCTTGGGGAAGACCGCCGCGAGCTGCGGCAGCAGCGGGCCGGAGAAGGACTCGGCGGCGACGGTGGTCAGCACGGTGGGGACGTCGAAGGCCCGGGCGGCCTTGGCCAGGCCGACGGTGGCGTTGATGATCGCGGTGCGGTCGCCGCTGCCGGTGCCGAAGAACATCTGCGGCTGGTGGTCCACGAAGAGCACCACGGAGTTGTCCGGGGTGAGCAGGTCCGGGCTCGGGGTGGCACTGACCTGGGTGAAGTCGACCATGACGACGGTCCTTTCGGTTCTTTCGGTGGGTCCGTCACGCGGTGGTCCGCGGAGGAAATCCGGGGGGTGAGAGGGGGAGTGGGTGCGCGAAGGAGGGGCGCTGTCAGGGGTCTGCGGGAAGAGGTGACAGGCGATGCGCAGGGACAGCAGGCCGTCCCGGGCGAGTTCGGTCACCGTGGCGTCGTTCTCGGGGAAGTTCTGGAACCCGCCGGCGGCGTCGATCGCGGAGGTCAGGCCGAAGCGGTTCAGCTCGCGCAGGAAGTGCCGGGTGGACGTCCTGCGGTCCTCGGGCGCCAGGACCGGGGCCTTGGCGAGCGTGGAGTACAGGGCCAGCGCGCTGGGCGCCGCCAGCAGCATGCCGTTGGGCTCGCCGCCGGCGGCCCCGGACGATCCGGCCGCCCTTCGGGTCGGGGGTGTCCCGGGTGTACCCGGCGGCCTTCAGCGCCGCGCGGTTGAGGATCGCGGACTGGTAGAGGTGCAGGACGAACACCGGGGTGTCCGGCGCGGCCTCGTTCAGTTCGGCGGGCGTCGGGAGCCGCCGCTCGGCGAACTGCTCCGCCGACCAGCCGCCGACGACCCGCACCCACTGCCCCTTGGGGGCGCGGGCGACCTGCTCCCGCAGCATCGTCAGGGCCTGGCGCAGCGAGGTCACGCCGTCCCAGCGCAGCTCCAGGACGTAGTTGAGACCGCCCCGGATCACGTGCAGGTGGGCGTCGTTGGGGCCGGGCACCACCCGTCGGCCGACGGCGTCGACCACGGTGGTGGACGGTCCGATGAGCGGGGCGATGTCCGTGTCGTCCCCGACGGCCGTGATCAGGCCGTCGCGGATGGCGAGGGCGCCGGCCTGGGGGCGGCGGACGTCCCCGGTGTGGATCTTCGCGTTGCGGACGACGACGTCGGCGGCGTCCTCGACAGCGCGGGGGACCAGCCCGCCGACGGGCATTGCAGACACCTCTCCAGCCTCCTGTGACACGTTCGGATCGCCGCACAGGGCGGCCGGCGACTGGGAGCGTCCGAGCGGGACCCGCCGGCTGACCGGCGATCGGCTTCGGGCACATGGCAGGACGTTAGGACCTTTGCCCGCACCGGAGTTGGCCCACAGCGCACTGCCCCCGGTCCGTCAGCGCACTGCCGGGACGGCGCGGTCGTCGCCACCGGCGCGGGCCGGAGCACTCAAGACGCTCAGGGGCACTCAGGCACTCAGGCACTCAGGACGCTCAGGGCACTCAGGCACTCAGGGCGCTCGGTGGCAACAACCGGTGCACTTCGGAACAAGCCCGCTCCGGAGGCGCCCCTAGCGTGGGGATCACCCATCCACCGACAACCCCCACGGGAGCTCCGATGAGCCTGTCCGACCACCCCCGCACCACCGGCAGCAGCCAGCCGCTGCTGCACCAGAAGGGCAAGGAGATCCAGGAGTTCGGCACCGTCAGCCAACTGCCGCTCGGCCTGACCCGCGACGCGCGCCTCTACGCCTGCCAGCGGCTCAACCAGGTCCTCGCGGACACCCGGATCCTGTACTCCCTCTACAAGAAGCACCACTGGCTGGTGCGCGGGGCGACCTTCTACCAACTGCACCTGCTGCTGGACAAGCACGCGGACGAGCAGCTGGCGCTGGTGGACGCGCTCGCCGAGCGGATACAGGGCCTGGGCGGGGTCGCCGTCGGCGACCCGCGGCACGTCGCGGAGCTCACCTCGATCCCGCGCCCGCCGGACGGCGTCGAGGAGGTGCCGGCGATGCTGTCGCGGCTGCTGTCGGCGCACGAGGGCATCCTCGTCGACGCCCGCGATGCCGCGGCCAGGGTGGCGGCGCTCGGCGACGACGGTACGAACGACCTGCTGGTGTCGCAGGTCGTCCGCACCGGCGAGGCGCAGGTGTGGTTCCTCGCGGAGCACCTGGTGGACACCCCGCTGGTGCGGCTGTGATCCGCCGAGTCCACCCGCGTCCCGCCCCGCCGTGCTGAACGGAGTCGCCGTGGCGTCGTCCGCGACGGTGGAACTGTCCCGCTGGCAGTTCGCCATCACCGCCGTCTTCCACATGACCTTTCCCGCCCTGACCGTGGGGCTGTCGATCCTGCTCGCCGTCGCGTACACGGCCTACCTGCGCACCCGGAACCCGCTCTACCTGCAGATGTTCCGCTTCTGGCGGAAGATCTTCGCGGTCGGTTTCGGTCTCGGCGTGGTGGCCGGCACGGTGATGACCTTCGAGTTCGGCCTGAACTGGGGCAGCTACGCCCACGCGGTGGGCCCGATCCTCGGCGTCACCATCGGGATGGAGGTGATCACGGCCTTCTTCCTGGAGGCAGGCTTCATCGGGATCATGCTCTACGGCGAGGGACGGGTGCGCCCGCGCACCATGGCCCTCGCCTCCTGGATGGTCGCCCTCGGCACGCTGCTGTCCACCACCTGGATCCTCTCCGCGAACAGCTGGATGCAGGACCCGGCCGGCTACACCGAGGTGGCCGGCCAGTTCCAGGCCCGTGACTGGCAACAGGTGCTGCTCAACCCGGCGTTCACCTACCGGTTCCCGCACATGCTGCTCGCGGTGCTGATCAGTGCCGCCTGGTTCGTCGGCGGCATCGCCGCCTGGTACCTGGTGCGGCGGCGCTCGCTCGCCTTCGCCCGCCGCACGCTCTCCCTCGCGCTCGGGGTGCTGGCCGTGCTGATGCCCGTCCAGCTGTACGCGGGCGACGAGACCGCGGTGTTCATGGGGCAGCACCAACCCGCCAAGCTGGAGGCCTTCGAGGGCAACTGGAAGACCGACAACGACGGCTACAACCTGCTCGTCGTCCCCGACACCGACCAGGGCCGGAACAGCCTGCAGATCGGGATCCCGCACCTGGGCGCGGTGATCGGCAAGGACCTGACCGGCCAGGCCCACGTGCCAGGCCTGCTCCAGACCCCGCCGGACCAGCGCCCGAACATGTGGAGCACCTTCTACGGGTTCCGCGCGATGTACTTCACCGCGCTCACGATGTTCGCGATGGCCTTCGCCGGTCTGGTGCTGCGCCTGCGCGGACGGCTGTTCACCGCCCGGCGGTTCCACCGGCTGATGGTGTGGATGACACCCGCCGGCCTGATCGCGATCACCGGCGGATGGATCACCGCGGAAACGGGACGGCAGCCCTGGGTGGTCTACGGCAAGATCCGCACCTCCGACGCCGTCTCCCAACTGTCCACCACCGAGGCGGCACTCAGCCTGGCCGGCTTCGTCGCGGTCTACGCCGTGCTGGTCGCGGTCTGGGTCCGCTACATCGCGCGGGCCGTGAAGGCCGGGCCGGAGGCCGTCGACGTGTCCGCGCCGTCCCCCGTCCCCCCGTCCCGGCCCGCGCCGGGCCGCCCGGCACGACCGGAGGCCGCCCATGGCTGAGTACGCTTCCTACGCACTGGTCCTCTTCGCACTCGGCGCGTACGTCGTCCTGGACGGCTACGACCTCGGGATCGGGATCCTCGGCCTCTTCGACCGCGACGACCGGCGGCGCAAGGAGTACACCGAGCTGGTCGCGACGGCCTGGGACGCCAACGAGAGCTGGATCATCCTCGCCGCGGTCACCCTGTGGGCCGCACTGCCCGGGGTCTACGCCACCGTGCTGCCCGGGCTCTACCTCCCGCTGATCGTGATGCTGCTGGGCTTCGTGCTGCGCGGGCTGGGGCTGGAGCTGCAGAGCGCCGCACCGGACCAGCGGCGCGGCTGGGGTCGGCTGTTCGGCCTCTCCTCGCTGGTGGTGACGGTCTGCCAGGGGCTCGTGGTCGGCACCGTCCTCACCGGCCTGCCCCAGCACCACGGCGTCTACGACGGCGGTGCGCTGCGCTGGCTCAACCCCTACAGCGTGCTGTGCGCACTCGGACTGACCGCGCTGTACCTGCTGGCCGGCGCCGCCTGGCTGCACGCCAAGACGGAGGGCGCCGTCCGCCGCCGGGCCGCCCGGCTCGGGCGCCCGCTGCTCGCGGCGACGGTCGCCGCCGCCCTGGTCCTGGGCTTCGGCCTGAAGGTGGCCGACCCCCAGCGGTTCCACTTCGAACAGCCGCTGCGCGCCGCCCTGTTCGGCCTCGCGGTGGCCTCGGCCGCCGGCTGCGGCGCCGTCGCCTGGTACGGCTTCGGGCGGGCGCCCGACGCCCGTCCGTTCATCGCGGTGCTCGGCGCCCAGGTCGCCGGACTACTGGCCCTGGTGGCCGCGACCGCACCGGTCGTGGTGCCGCCCGCGCTGACCGTGCACGACGCCGCCAGCCCCACCGGTTCCCAGGTGTTCCTGCTGATCGGCGTCGGGGGCTGCATGCCGGTCGTGCTGGCCTACAACATCTACGCCTGGTGGGTGTTCCGCGGGAAGTACCGGGCGCCGTCACCGGCCGCGCTCGCCCTTCCCGACGAACCCCGGCGGGCCCCGGAGACGGCTTCGGCGACCCGCCGCAAGGCGCCCCGCACCGAAGCGCCGAGCACCGATGGCGCGCCGGAGGGGATCCTGCGCACGGTCGCCCGGCGGGGCGGGTTCACCGTGCTCGGTGTCGGCACGGCCGCGGTGGCGCAGGACGTGTTCGGGGGCAAGGGCGAATGGATCGCCCCGGTCGCCCTCGTCCTGTTCGGCCTCGTCTCACTGACCGCCTGGCTGGTCGGTGACCGGCGGGCCTCCGCAGCGGGCGAGTTCGACCTCGATCCGGCGGTGCGGCGATGAGCGACACCGCCGCGTTGCTGGCGCGGCTGGCCGACGACGAGGTGCGGCGCGAGCAGCAGCGGGCGTTGGACCGGCTGCGTGCCTGGGCGTACGCCCAGGCGCCGGCCTTCCGCCGCGCCGGCACCCTGCGCGGACTCGCCGTCCTCGGCACCGTCGGGTGGGCGGCCGGGCTCGGCTGGGCGGCCCGACTGGCCCTGCGGGGCCAGCAGGAGGCGGTCACCCCGGTGTCGGTGCTGCCCGCCGCCTGCCTGGTCGGCGCCGGAATCGCCCTGCGGGCCCTGCTGCTCGCGGCGGGCGACCGGGCCGCGGACGACGCGGCCGCCGCCGTCCGGCACGAGCTGCGCACCCGGCTGTTGACCGCCGCCCTGCCCGCCTGGCGGCGGCCGACCCCCGCCACGGAGCCGCGGACCGCCGACGCCGCCTTCGTCCAGGCGCTCGACGAGGAGGTGGACCGCCTCACCGACTGGCTGACCGGCTACGTCCCGGCGCGCCGGACCATGCTGATCGCCGGCGGCATCGTGCTGGCGGCGATCGCCTCCGGCAGCTGGCTGGTCGCCCTGCTGCTGGTGCTGGCGACCCCACTGCTGCCGGCCAATCTCAAGGTCATCGGCATGGGCACGCGCGCCGCCGTCCAGTCCCAGCTGACGGCCGCCCGGACGCTCAGCGCCCGGCTGCTGGACCAGTTGCGCGGGCTGCCGACACTGGTCGGCCTGGGCGCCGACGAGCAGGCCGCCCGCACCGTGGCGGCGGACGACCGCGAACTGGCCGACCGCACCCAGGCGGTACTGCGCGTGGCGTTCCTCTCCACCGCCTGGGTGGAACTGCTGGTCACCGGAACCCTCGCCGTGGTCGCCACCTACTGCGGCCTGGTGCTGCTCGACTACCTGCACGTGCCCGGCGTGCCCTCGACCATGGGACTGGGCACGGCGCTCTTCGTGCTGACCCTCACTCCGGCCTACTTCGCGCCGGTACGGGAGCTGGCCCGCGGCTACCACGCGCGGGCCGAGGCGTCCGCCGCCGCCGACCTCGTCAACGGCCTGCTGGAGGCGTCCGAAGCCGAGCGGACCGGTCCGGGCAGCCGGGCGCCCGGACCCGCCGACGCGCCGACCAGCGTGCGGCTGCGCGGCGTCGGCGTCACCTTCGCCGACCGCGACCGGCCCGCGCTCGACGGCGTCACCCTGACCGCGCGCCCGGGCCGGCTGGTGGCCGTCACCGGTGCCAGCGGCGCAGGGAAGTCGACGCTGCTCGCCGTCGCGGCCGGGCTGCTGGCGGCCGACTCCGGGTCGAGTGCCCATCAGGCCGACGGGACGACGCGATCCGCCGACCCCCGCGCCGTGTCCTGGATCGGCCAGCCCTGCTACCTGCTGCCGGGCACGGTGCGGGACAACCTGCTGCTGGCCCGCCCGGACGCGGACGACGCCGCCCTCGCGGCGGCCTTCACCGCGCTCGACTTCGCCGGGCTGCTGGCGGCACTGCCCCACGGTCTGGACACGGTCGTCGGCGAGCGCGGCAGCGGGCTCTCCTCGGGCCAGATCCAGCAGTTGGTCTTCGTCCGAGCCCTGTTGCGGGCCGCGCCCGTGCTCTGTCTGGACGAACCGACGGCCCACCTCGATCCGGAGGCCGAACGGCGCGTCACGGCCGCCGTGCGCACGCTGGCGCGTGACCGGACCGTCCTGCTCGCCACCCACAGCCCGGAACTGCTGCGGATCGCCGACGAGGTCATCCACGTCGACCGGGGCCGCGTCCACGGAGCGACCGCGTGAACCCTGTCACCCTGCTGTGGAGCTCGGCCGACCGCCGCGGCCGCCGCGACCTCCTGCTCGGGGCGCTGCTGGCCGCCTGCGCCGAAGTGGCCGCCGCCGGGCTGCTCGGTCTGTCCGGTTGGTTCCTCACCTCCTGCGCCCTGGTCACGCTCCAGGCGAACACCACCTGGTCCTGGATGTACCCCTCGGGCACCGTCCGGGCGCTGGCCCTCGGCCGGACCGGGCTGCGCTACACCGAACGGCTCACCAGCCACCGCGCCCTGCTCGGCGCGACCGTCGCGCTCCGGACCCGGATGGTGCGCGCCACCGCCGCGCTCCCGCCCCGCCAGCTGCGGGACCGGCGGGACGGGGCGCTGCTGGCCCGGCTCACCGACGACGTGGCCGCCGTGGGCGCCCTGCCGGCCCGCTCCCTCGCTCCGCTGACCGGTCTCGGCGTGACGGCCCTGGCCGTGGTGGCGCTGATCGGCGTGGCCGATCCGACGGCCGGGGCCACGGAGGCGCTGCTGCTCGGGCTGGCCCTCACCGTGGCCGTGCGCACCAACCGCCGGGCCCTCGCGCACCGCGCCGAGGCCGTCAGCGAACGGGCCGCCGCCCGATCCGCCCTGCTCAGTGCACGAGCGGCGATCGCCGAACTGCACTGCCTGGACGTCGTGGACCTGGCCCGCGACCAGGTCGCCCAGCGGGTGGAGCTCGCCCATCGAGCCGACGCCGCGTCACTCGCCACCCTGCGCGGCGGCCGACTGCTGCTCCGGCTGCTCGCCGCGGTCGGCCAGGTCGCCGTCCTGCTGCTCGCGCTCGCCGGCCGCTCGACGGTCCAGCCGGTCGCCGCGGCCATCGGCGAGACGCTGCTGGTCGCCGCCGGCTACGAACTCGTCGAGGCCCTGCCGCAGATCCTGCGCGACCACGGCTCGGCCGCGCACTCCGCGCTGCGGCTGACCGACCTGCTCGCGGGCGCCCGCGCACTGCCCTCCGGAGCGGCCGTCGCCTCACACCGGGACGCGCCGCTGACCGTACGCGAGCTCCCGCTGGGCCGGGGAGCGGCCCGGTGGTCGACCACCCTCCCACCGGGCAGCGTCACCCTGGTCAGCGGGCCCAACGGGAGTGGCAAGAGCACCCTGCTCAACATGCTCGCCGGACGGATCGACAGCCCCTCCCCCGGTGTCGTACTCCTCGGCGGCTCCCCCTTGCACGCGCTCCCCGCGGCGGCGGTCGCCACCACCCTCACCCTCGTCGAAGCCGAGGACTGGCTGGCGGACAGCACCGTCGCCGACAACCTCCGCCAGGCCGCCCCCACCGCCGATGACGCCACACTTCGTACGGCGCTCACCGTCGCGACCTTGGCGGACCTCGAACTCGACACACCCACCGGGCCGTTGGGCAGCGCGCTGTCGCAAGGGCAGCGGCGCCGACTCGGCATCGCCCGTGCCGTGCTGCGCGACCCCGCGGTGCTCCTCCTCGACGAGCCCGTCGCCGGGCTCGACCGGCCCACGGCGGTGCGGCTGCTGAGCGGGATCCGCGCGGCGCTGCCGCGCTGTGCGCTCGTCATAGCCCTGCCGGACCAGCATCACGACCTGCTGCCGTTCCCGGTGGACACCGTGCTCGCGCTGGGCAGTTGAGGACCGGGCGCTTGAGGACCGGGCAGTTGAGGACCAGGCAGTTGAGGACCGCGCAGGTGAGGACCGGCCGGTACACCGGATTGACCGACGTCAAGATCAACCGGCCTTTCAGCCAGCGCTGTTCGGCCTGCACCACGAGGACGGTCAGCATGCCCTTCATCACGGTCGGCGAAGAGAACGCCGGCAGCATCGACCTGTACTACGAGGACCACGGCTCCGGCCGGCCCGTGGTGCTCGTCCACGGCTGGCCGCTCAACGGGGCCTCCTGGGAGAAGCAGGAGGCCGCGCTGCTCGCCGCCGGCCACCGGGTGATCACCTATGACCGCCGCGGCTTCGGCGCCTCCGACAAACCGGCGTCCGGCTACGACCAGGACCACGACACCTTCGCTGCCGACCTGCACGCCGTACTCTGCCGCCTCGACCTGCGGAACGTGGTCCTGGTCGGCTTCTCCATGGGCATGAGGCCGTGCGGGGCGCCCTTCAGCACCACCAGGCGGGCGCCCGCGATGCTCCGGGAGAGCGGGACCGCGGTCGAGCGCAGCGGCAGCGTGCGGTCGGCGTCGCCGTGGACGACCAGGACAGGGACGCCGATCCGGGCCAGGTCCGCGCGGAAGTCGGCGAGCCGGGCCGGGGCGTGGTCCAGGGACGCCCCGGCGGAAGCCGAGACGCCGATGTTCCAGCTGCACTGGACCACCTGGTCGCTGACCCGCTCGCCGCCGAGCAGGCACTTGATCACCATCTAGTTGAATGCTAAATTAAATCCCGGTCCGGGCCACCGCCCGCGGCCTCAGATCAGGAGGAACGATGACGACCACCGTCGCGAACAACCCCGACCGGTCGCGATTCGAGATCACCGACGACGGTGCACTCGCCGGCTTCGCCGAGTACCACCGGTTCGAGAACGAGATCGCTTTCATCCACACCGAGATCGACCCGGAGTTCGCCGGGCGCGGCCTCGCCGGCACCCTGGCCCGCGCCGCCCTGGACACCGTCCGGGAGCAGGGGCTCGCGGTCCTCCCCTACTGCCCGTTCATCCGCGCCTGGATCGGCAAGCACCCGGAGTACGTCGACCTGGTGCCCGAGGCACAGCGCACCCGCTTCGGCTTCTGACCGCCGCTCCGACCGCCGGCCGCGGACACCGCGGCCGGCATTCTCCACCCACTGTGGGACCACGCGGGGGGGTGCGCTGACAGGCCGTGCGCGCGCCGCGGTCGTGACCCTCGTGACGACCGCGGCCCGGACTTGATGCCGCTGGCTCCGAGGAACTTGACGGCGGCCAGTTCCGGCGCGGTGGCCCGGCGGGTGGGCGTGCCTCCGCTGCTCGGCACGCGCCAGACCGCGCCGAGGACCGAGTCAGCCACGTAGAGGTGGTGTTCGTCCGGTCGAGCGTCAGCCCGTTGGGCAGGCCGTCGGCGAGAAGGGCGGCGATGCGCTGCGGCGTGCCGCCGGGCCGCAGGCGCCAGAGGCCGGTCAGGTCGCTGCTGCCGGTGGCGTAGAGGAAGCACGGGGTTCCGTCGTGGGAGCGGACGACTCCGCCGAGGAACGGTGACGACAGGGCCGGGGTGGTGGAACCGGCCGGGGCTCGGGCATGGTCGCGAGAACGCGCACCGTGCCGTCCTGGCCGATACGGGCGATCTGGCGGCCTGAGGGCGAAGGTGACGGCGAGGGCTGCCGCGACGACCGAGACCGCGAGGCCGGTGCGCGTACCTTGTCGGGAACTTTGGCATGGGGGTTCGCCCTTTCTTCCGTGGACGGAAGCCGCCGGTGGTTCCCTGCGGGCGAAGTACCGCCGACCCGGAGGGGACGCCACGGTCCACGGCGGCGGTCCGTTGTTCGCCCGTGCCCTGCCGCTGGTCCGCGGGCGCCCGGGCCCGGTGCCACGATGCCGCGGCATCCACCGCGCCGAGCAGTCGGTGTACACCCTGAGGCAACGACCCTTCGTCGCGAGTCAAGTCGACCACTGGAAATGCGGATAGCTTCGGTCTCGGCGGTCGGGGGAAGATCCGGCCGCGCAATCCGGCTTCGGCAGGACTCCTGGCGAATCCCGATGCGCTGACGCTCCTCCGCCCGGTCGATGACCGATGACCGGCGACCGGCGACCGCGTGCTCGTCCGGCACGGCCCCGAGATCCTCGACGGCCCCCGGCAGTGACCGGGGCTCCCCGCGCAGACAGCGCCCGAGTCCCTGCCCATGCCCGGAGCGCCACCCGCGCTCCACCCACCACCGACCTGCCCGACGGGCCGGTCGATCCCAGCAACTGGAAAGGCACATCATGCCGTTCATCACCCTGACCGACGGTTCGCAGAAGTTCTACAAGGACTGGGGCACCGGCCGTCCGGTCGTCCTCTCGCACGGCTGGCCGCTGAACGCCGACGCGTGGGACAGCCTCGCCGTCGCCGTCGCCGACGCCGGCTACCGGGTCATCGCCCACGACCGGCGCGGGCACGGCCGGTCCGAGCAGACCTGGGACGGCAACCACATGGACCAGTACGCGGACGACCTGGCCGAGTTGCTGGAGCAGCTCGACCTCACCGACGCCGTCCTGGTCGGCCACTCGACCGGCGGCGGCGAGGTCGCCCGCTACCTCGGCCGCCACGGCAGCGACCGGGTGCGCAAGGCCGTCCTGCTCGGCGCCGTGCCGCCGCTGATGCTCCGGACCGAGACCAACCCCGAGGGCACCCCGATCGAGGCCTTCGACGGCATCCGGGCCGGCGTCGCGGCCGACCGGTCGCAGTTCTACTACGACCTCAGCGAGACCTTCTTCGGCTACAACCGGCCCGGTGCCGAGGTCTCCGACGGCAAGCGCCGCGAGTTCTGGCTCCAGGGCATGCAGGCCGGCCTGAAGGCCGCCCTCGACTGCGTCGCGGCGTTCTCCGAGACCGACTTCACCGAGGACCTCAAGAAGATCGACATCCCGGTCCTGGTCGCCCACGGCGGCGACGACCAGATCGTCCCGATCGCCGCGTCCGCGGAGAAGAGCGCCGAGCTTCTCTCCCAGGGCATCCTCAAGGTCTACCCCGGCGCCCCGCACGGCCTGGTCGGCGCGTACGAGGCCGCGTTCACCAAGGACCTGATCGAGTTCCTCGGCGCCTGAGCCCGTGGCCGGGTGCGGGCCGTGGCCGCGCACCCGCGTGGTCCGGGCCGCACGGGAGAAGACCGGCCGGCAGGACCTGGGCCGACCGGACGACTTCGTGAGCGTCGTCGGCCCAGGGCGTCCGGCGTCGGGGTCGCGGGTCGCGGGTCGCGGGTCGAGCGTTGGAGGCACGCGAGGATCGGGGCGGGTGCGAAGCGGCTCTGGAGGTCCGGGTGTCTCTCCCCCCGTGTCGGGGAGGTAGGAGGATACGCAGACCAGGCCGACGACCTTGGGCACCACCCCGGCCACGGTGATCACGGCCCCTCCGGAGGCGTGGCCGACCAGGACCACCGGTCCGTCGATCCGGTCCAGCAGAGCGGCGAGGTAGGCCGCGTCCTGGGCCGGGCCCCGCAGCGGCGTCGCGGCGGCTAGGACCGGGATCCGATGGCGCTGGAGTTCGGCGACGACGCCTATCCAGCTGCTGGTGTCGGCGAATCCGCCGTGGACGAGGACGACGCTCGGGGCGGTGGGCATCAAGGGGCCTTTCCAGGTGGGGCCGCGTCCGACCGGTCCGCGGTCACGGCGTGTGGTGACGAGCAGGGACAGCAGGTCGGCCGCGTGGCGGGCCAGCTGGTGACGCGAGGTCATGAGCGCGTCTCGCGGCCGGTCGGGGTCGCCGTCCGCGCTGGCCAGCTCCAGCAGGAACCGGGAGGCCAGCGAGCCGATCCCGGTGCTGCCCCGGGCGAGCAGCCCGTGGACGTGGGCGTGCTCGCGGGCGGCGAGGGCGAGGTAGAAACGCGGCACGCGGAACCAGAGGAAGACACCGGATCCGGCGCGCAGGAGGTTCGGGGGCTGAGGAGCGCTGCTGACGAGCAGGTCACCCGGCTCCAACGGGATGTCGACGCCCTGGCGCCGGACGATCGCGTCTCCCCGCCGATACACACCCACGTGCAGGTGCTCGTCGGGCCCGGCCCCCCCGGGGGCGGCGGGAGAAGGTCGATGCGCTCCGGGCCGCCGCCGGTCCGTGAGTCAGAGCGGGCGGCGGCCGGGGCGGTTTCGGACATGACTGTGGTGTCCGACTGGACCACGGGAATTCCGATCCGGGAAGCGCGGGGGCGCGGGGGCATGCGGCTGCGAGTCCAGCGGACTCAGCAGCGGACACGGCAGCGCTGAACACGGCAGCGCTGACCGCGGCAGCGCTGACCGCGGCGAAGTTCTCCTGGAGGAGGAAGGGGACCTGCGGGCCCGCGGCCTCGGCAGGGATCAGCTCGGCGAGGAACCGCCGGGGCCGGGGCGCGACATGGCTTCCGTCGCAGCCGAACACCGGTGAGGGAGCCAGGATCCGCGGCAGGACGCCGCGCCGGGCCTGCGCGCAGTGGTCGAACTGCGGCGGCACCGCGATCTCCGACCGGGCCGCTGTCTCGGAACGCCGTTCGCGCCCCGGCCCCCGTCATCGGTGACCAACTCGTGCACGGCTCTTTCTTCCTCTCGATCGGGCCGCCCCGGGGGTACCGTGCCAGGCGGCCCGCGGCCCTGGTGCGCCACTGGAAGAAGTCTGACGCCGACGCCCCCGAAGGCACCACCGACCGCCGTAGGGATTGTGCGGGCCGGCTTCCTCGCTCTGTGGCAAAGCGTGATCCGAAGGGATCGCCCCAGCTCAGAGCGTACGCATCAGGACGTACGCATCAGGGCGTGAGCAGCGGCTACGACCCGGCCACCAGCTCGCGGATCCGCACGCCCAGGTGGAGCAACAGCCGGTTGGCCCCGCTGTCCGGGTCCGCGGGGACATGCGGCCGGGGGTACCGCCGCGCTGCGGCGGCGCCCCCGGGCTGTTCCGGCTCCCGATCAGAAGAAGCAGGGGTCCAGCGGCACCTGCGCCTGTCCGGGCAGCGCGAGACCGCGCGCCGCGCGCCAGGCGTGCTGCTCGCCGGAGGCGGCCACGGCCTCCAGCACGCCTTCGGCCTGGCGGACCCCGGCGGCCAGGCTGGGGGCGGGGGTGGCGTGGTAACCGCCGAAGCGCGTGACCGGGCTCCAGGAGGGCGTCACCGCGGGCAGATCGGGGGCCAGGCCCTGGTGTTCCGCGACAGCGTGGACGATCCGCCCGCCGACGACGGTGAGGACGGACTCGATGTGCGGGATGTCAGCCTCGGGCACGGTGAAGTAGTCGGCGCCGAGCAGCGCGAAGTCGGCGTAACTCCCCACCATCAGACGGCCCTTGACTTCTTCCTCACCGGTGAGGCGGGCCCCGCCGAGGGTGTAGAGCTCCAGGGCCTGTTCGCGGCTGAGCCGGTTGTGCTCGGCCGCGAGGCGCCGCCCGGAGACGGCCCGGCCGGAGACCAGCCAGTGCAGGGAGACCCAGGGGTTGTAGGAGGAGACCCGGGTGGCGTCGGTGCCCGCGGCGACGGTGAGGCCGCGGTCCAGCATGGCGCGCAGTGGCGGCGCCTCGGCGGCGGCGGGGGCCCCGTAACGGGACACGAACGCCTCGCCCTGGAAGGAGAGGCGGTTCTGCACCGAGATGGCGCCGCCCAGGGCCGCGATCCGGTCGAGGCTGTCCGGGCTGACGGTCTCCGCGTGGTCGAAGAGCCAGCGGCCGCCCTGTGGGAAGAGGCCCTCGGCGGCGAGCTTCTCGAACACCGCGAGGTCGCGGCGGATGGTCTCGTCGTAGGTGGCGTGCAGCCGGAAGCCCCAGCCGTGCTCCGTCAGAAGCCGGACGGCCTTCTCGAACTCCGTCTCGTAGGAGCCGAGTTGCGGCCTGGGTTCGGTGAAGTTCTCGAAGTCGGCGGCGGCCCAGGTGAGGTTCTCCCCCGCGCCGTTGAGGCGCAGCCACGCGTCGCCTTCCCCTGGGCGCACGGTGTCGACCCAGCGGGTGAGGTCGTCCAGTTCCTGCCCGGCGGTCTGCGGGAAGAGGTGGTAGGCGATGCGCAGGCTCAGTTCGCCGCGGCGGGCGAGTTCCATGACGGTGCCGTAGTTCTCGGGGAAGCTCTGGAAGCCGCCGGCGGCGTCGATCGCGGAGGTGAGGCCGAAGCGGTTCAGCTCGCGCAGGAAGTGCCGGGTGGAGCCGATCCGGTCGGTCTCGTCCAGCGTCGGGGCCTTGGCCAGGGTGGAGTAGAGCAGTAGGGCGCCCGGGGCGGCGATCAGCAGGCCGGTCGGTTCGCCGTCGTGGCCGCGCACGATCTGGCCGCCGGTCGGGTCGGGGGTGGACCGGGTGAAGCCTGCGGCGCGCAGCGCGGCCCGGTTGAGCAGCGCCGACTGGTAGAGGTGCAGCACGAAGACGGGGGTGTCGGGTGCCGCCGCGTTGAGCTCCTCCAGGGTGGGCAGCCGACGCTCGGCGAACTGGTCTGCGGACCATCCGCCGACCACCCGCACCCACTGGCCGGGCGGGGTGCGCTCGGCCTGCAGCCGGAGCATGGCGAGCGCCTCACGCAGCGTCGGGACGCCGTCCCAGCGCAGCTCCAGCACGTAGTTGAGGCCGCCGCGGATGACGTGCAGGTGCGCGTCGTTGAGGCCGGGGACGGCCCGACGGCCGAGCGCGTCGACCACCCGGGTACCGGGGCCGACCAGCGGAGCGACGTCCGCGTCGTCGCCGACCGCCTGGATCAGTCCGTCCCGGACGGCCACGGCGGTGGCCTGCGGGCGGCGCGGGTCGTTGGTGTGCACCTTGGCGTTGCGGACCACGAGGTCGGCGGGCTGCTCGGGAGCACCGGGGCGGATTCCGGCGACGGGCATGGTGGACAAGGGAGGTCCCTTCGTTGGGTGGTGTTCGGTGGCGGGGGTTGCGGGTGTGCGCGGGGTCAGTGGAATCCGAGCGCGGAGGGAGTCACTGCCGGGCCGCCGGCCGGCCGCGGATTCGCCAGGGCCGTGAGGACCAGCGCCGCGAGCTCTCCCCCGGCCCGTTCGATCCGCGCCGGCAGGCTGCCGGTGTGCGTGTCGCCCGTCCCGCCCCAGTCCTCGGAGGCCGCGAAGACCCCGGTCGGCGCGACGAGCGCACGCTGGTAGGCGAAGAGCGGGCGCATCGCGTGCTCCAGGGCCAGGGAGTGGCGCGCGGTGCCGCCGGTCGCGCCGATCAGCACCGGCTTGCCGGCCAGGGCGCCGGGTTCGAGCAGGTCGAAGAACGATTTGAACAGGCCGCTGTAGGAGGCCGAGAAGATCGGGGACACGGCGATCAGCGCGTCCGCCGTGCTCACCTCCTCCAGCGCGCCACCCAGGGCCTGCGTCGGGAAGCCGGAGAGCAGGTGGTGCGAGATGGGGGTGGCCAGAGGTCGCAACTCGTTTACCAGTAGCCGCACTTCGCGGCCGGAACGGGTCAGCTCGACGGAAGCGGCCTCGGCGAGGCGGTCCGCGAGCAGGCGGGTGGACGAGGGCTGGCTGAGCCCGCCCGAGATCACGGCCAGCGTGACCGGCGAGTTCGGTTCCATGGGGGACTCCGTCCTGGTCAGGAGGCGGCGGGGACGTTGTCCCGGAGCGTGGCGTGGGTGGGGGCATCGGGGACGGTCGCGGGCCGGCCCTTGGCGAACTCCTCGCGGAGGACGGGCACGACCTCCTCGCCGAGGAGGTCGAGCTGCTCCAGCACCGTCTTGAGCGGCAGGCCGGCGTGGTCCATCAGGAACAGCTGGCGCTGGTAGTCGCCGACGGCCTCACGGAAGGTCAGGGTGCGCTCGATGACCTCCTGCGGGCTGCCCACGGTCAGCGGGGTCTGCTCGGTGAACTCCTCCAGCGAGGGCCCGTGCCCGTACACCGGCGCGTTGTCGAAGTACGGACGGAACTCGCGCACCGCGTCCTGGGAGTTCTTCCGCATGAACACCTGCCCGCCGAGGCCGACGACCGCCTGCTCGGGCGTGCCGTGGCCGTGGTGGGCGAAGCGCTCTCGGTAGAGCGCGACCATCCGCCGGGTGTGCTCCTGGGGCCAGAAGATGTTGTTGTGGAAGAAGCCGTCGCCGTAGTACGCGGCCTGTTCGGCGATCTCGGGGCTGCGGATCGAGCCGTGCCAGACGAACGGCGGCACGCCGTCCAGTGGCCTGGGCGTGGCGGTGAAGGCCTGCAGCGGGCTGCGGAAGCGGCCTTCCCAGTCGACCACGTCCTCTCGCCAAAGCCGGTGCAGCAGCGCGTAGTTCTCGACCGCGAGCGGGATGCCCTGGCGAATGTCCTGGCCGAACCACGGGTAGACCGGGCCGGTGTTCCCGCGCCCGAGCATGAGGTCGACGCGGCCGTCGGCGACGTGCTGCAGCATCGCGTAGTCCTCGGCGATCTTCACCGGGTCGTTGGTGGTGATCAGCGTGGTCGAGGTGGAGAGGATGATCCGCTCGGTCCTCGCGGCGATCCAGCCGAGCATGGTCGTCGGCGAGGACGGGACGAACGGCGGGTTGTGGTGCTCGCCCGTGGCGAAGACGTCCAGGCCGACCTCCTCGGCCTTGAGGGCGATGGCCAGGATCGCCTTGAGGCGCTCGCGCTCGGTCGGCGCCCGCCCCGTGGTCGGGTCGACTGTCACGTCGCCGACGCTGAATATCCCGAACTGCATGGGTTGCCGCCTTTCCGCTGGCTGATCGCGGCCCGACGGGGCCACCCGGCGAAACCTAGGCAGCCGGCGGTGCGCGAAGGACTTCCGCAGCGCATGACCAGTGGCCCCGCAGCGCACTGAAGCGCTCGACCGACCCACCCCGGCCTGTCGTGCGTTGTCAGGACAGGCCCGGGCGCACAGCGGGCAGAACACCGGGGGCGACCCGCACTAGCGTCGTTGGACGAGGCACCCCGGCGATCCGGGACGATCGCCTGATGCTGTGTCAATTCACAGAGTTCCCAATGAAAGAGAAGACCAATGGTCGACTTCGCCAACGTCCACGCCGCCCCGAGCCCCGACCTGCTCACCCCCGACAACGCGATGATGCTGTTCGTCGACCACCAGCCGCAGATGTTCTTCGGCACCGGCAGCGGCGACCGCACCGCGATCATCAACGCCACGGTCGGCCTGGCGAAGGCCGCGAAGATCTTCGGCGTGCCGACGGTGCTGTCCACCGTCGCCGCCGAGTCCTTCTCCGGCCCGATCCTCCCGCAGCTCAAGGCGGTGTTCCCCGACCAGGAGATCATCGACCGTACGAGCATGAACGCCTGGGAGGACGAGGCCCTGGTCGAGGCGGTCAAGACCACCGGCCGCACCAAGATCATCCTGTCCGGCCTGTGGACCGAGGTCTGCCTCGTCCTGCCGGCCCTGTCCGCGCTGGGCCAGGGCTACGAGGTCTACGTCGTCGCCGACGCCTCCGGCGGCGTCAGCCCGCTGGCCCACGAGCACGCCCTGCAGCGGATGACCGCCGCCGGCGCCGTGCCCGTCACCTGGATCCAGGTCCTGCTGGAGCTCCAGCGCGACTGGGCCCGCGCCGAGACCTACGTCCCGGTGACCGAGCTGGTCATGGAGCACGGCGGGGCCTACGGCCTGGGCCTGGTCTACGCCCACTCCATGATCGACCCGCACGCCGCCGGCTGACGGGCGGCACTGAAGCAACGGAGTCCGACATGAACACCGGCCTTCTCCTGCTGCGCCTGGTCGCCGGCCTGCTGATCGCGGGCCACGGCGTCCAGAAGATCAGCTTCCACCTCGGTGGCGGCGGCCTGGAGGGCGGCAGCGCCGAATTCCGGGGCGACGGCTTCCGCGGCGGCAAGCTCACCGCGCTGTCCGCCGGCGGCACCCAGATCGGGGCCGGACTGATGCTGGCCGCCGGCCTGCTCACCCCACTGGCCGGCGCTGGCCTCATGGGCGTGATGACGGTCGCCCTGACGGTCAAGTGGCCGCACGGGCTGTGGGTGCAGCACGACGGGTACGAGTTCCCGTTCGTCCTGATCGTCATCGGCGCGGCGCTGACCGCGACCGGCCCCGGCCAGTGGTCGGTCGACGGGGCCCTCGGCCTGGCGCACTGGCCGCTGTGGTGGCTGCCCGCGGCCGTGGTCGCCGGAGTGGGCGGTGGCCTGGCCACCCGGCTCGCCCTGCACCGCGCCTGAGGCGCCTGCGACCGAGCGGTCCCGGGCCCCGGGGGGTGGGACCCCCCGGGGGCCCGGGGCCCCCGGGCAACCCCCGGGCGGGGGGGGGGGCCGCACCACCCCAAGTGA
>NZ_JBHXEG010000109.1:0-1075 GCF_042724935.1 Kitasatospora sp. NPDC127060 | reverse complement strand
CGGGGGGGGGGGGGGGGGGCCCCCCGGGCCAGCCCAGCCCCGGGGTTGGGGCGTCCGCCCCGCGGCGGCCCGGGGCCCGGGGGGGGTCCACCGCGGGGGGCCCGGGACCGCCGGTACACCGACGCGCGGCTGAGGCGGACCTCACAGCCGAAGTCACAGAGCAAACGGGCGACCGCCGAGGCAGTGGTCGCCCCGAGGACACGAAGTACCGAGAGCAAGGAGCGAAATCATGGTGGTGGCGTCGAGAGAAGACGAGCGGGTGCGCGAACCGGACCCGACGGTGGCCGGGATCGAGACGCCCACGGGCACGGAGACGGTGGCCGGCCCCGGAGCCGAGCCGGACTTGCACGCGATGACACGGATCACCCTGCGGCCCATCGCCTCGCCGATGCCCCTGGGCTTCTTCACGGTGGCCATCTCCTCCGTCGTGACCAGCAGCCTGCAGCTCGGTCTGATCGACGGTGCGAACCGGCAGGCCGTGGCGCTCACGGTCTTCTCCGCCTTCGTGCTCCAACTCCTGGTCAGCATACTCGCGTTCGGCGCGCGCGACGTCATCGCGGCGACGCTGATGGGCGGATTCGCCGGCGCCTGGCTGGCCAACGGCCTGGTCACGTCGACGGACGCCCACGGCGGGGCGCAGGTGCTCGGCGTGATGAACCTGGTGTTCACGGTCTTCGCCGCGCTGATGGCATCGGTGGCCAAGCCGAAGAAGGTGCTGTGGCTGCTCCTGGTGATCGCCGTGCCGCGCTACTTCGTCGCCGGCGTCTACGGCCTCTCGGGCGCGGCCTGGCTGGGCCACGCCGCCGGGGCGCTCGGCATGCTCCTCGCGGCGGTCGCGATGTACGCCGCCTACGCCCTGATGCTGGAGGAGCTTCGCGGCCGGGAGGCCCTGTGGATCGGACGCAGCGGTCCCGTGCGGGACGCCATGCACGCGGGACTGGCCGACCAGCTGAACCGGCTGGAACAGCAGGCGGGTGTGCGCCGGACCCTGTAGTCGGTGGCCCGTCCGACCGCCCGGATCCGCCGGCGGGACGCGATTCGGCTGTGCTCGTACCCGAGGACCGGGTACGAGCAC
>NZ_JBHXEG010000108.1:0-26152 GCF_042724935.1 Kitasatospora sp. NPDC127060 | reverse complement strand
GTCCGGTGGGGCGGAGTGCTGTCGGGCGGAGTCGTCCGCGCGCGGCGCCCCGGCTCAGCCCAGCTGGTCGTGGGTGACCAGCCGCGAGCGCAGCAGGATGCCGTCCTCGCGCACCTCCAGCACGTCGTGCACCACGCAGCTCGGCGCGATCACCGGCGCACCGCCGGGCCGGACGGTCACCACCAGCGCGTACACCGTCGAGCGGACCGAGCCGTCCGGCTGCGCCGTCAGCGCGATGTGGTTGAACCAGTGCCGGCGCTGCACCGGGTCGTCGGCGAACCGCTCGTGGAAGCGCACCAGTTCGGCGACGATCCCGGCCCGGCCGACGGCGGGCTCGGCCTGCGGCGAGTGCTGGAAGGTGCCGTCCTCGGTGAAGGTGGCGGCGTAGTCCTCGAACCGGCCGCCGTCCAGCGCCTGCATCTGGTGCGCGTAGAAGTGCTGGACCCGCGAGTGGAGTTCGGTCTGTACGGGGGCGACGGTCATCGGCGGTCCTTCCGAGCAGAGGGGTGGGGTTGCCCGCCCACCGTGCCCTGCCCGCCTCGAAGGGAGCTTGAGAACCCGGGCCGGGCTGCTCCAGCCGCCTTCCAGCCCGCCTCTAGCGCCGGCCGGAACGCTCGCTGCCGCACGCACCCAGCGCCGATCGGCACAAGACGGCCGATCGCACCCGACCGCCGATCGCACCCAGTGGAGGCAGCATGACGAACGCAACACGGCCGGTGGCCCTGGTCACCGGTGCGACCAGCGGAATCGGCCTGGAGGTCGCGACCCGGCTCGCCCGGCTCGGCGCGAGCGTCTTCATCTGCGCCCGCCGGGAGGAGGAACTCCTGTCCACCGTCAAGGAGTTGCGCGAGCAGGGGCTCGACGTCGACGGCACCGCCTGCGACGTCGCCCGGCCCGAGCAGATCCACGCCTACGTCCGGGCCGCTGTCGAGCGTTTCGGCCCGGTCGACATCCTGGTCAACAACGCCGGCCGCAGCGGGGGCGGCGCCACCGCCGAACTCCCGGACGAGCTGTGGATCGACGTGATCAACACCAACCTCAACAGCGTCTTCATGATGACCAAGACCGTCCTCAACGCCGGCGGCATGCTGGCCAAGGAGCGCGGCCGGATCATCAACATCGCCTCCACCGGCGGGAAGCAGGGCGTGGTGCACGCCGCCCCGTACTCGGCCTCCAAGCACGGCGTGGTGGGCTTCACCAAGGCCCTCGGGCTGGAGCTGGCCCGCACCGGGATCACCGTGAACGCGGTCTGCCCCGGCTTCGTGGAGACGCCGATGGCCGAGCGGGTGCGCGAGCACTACGGCGCCATCTGGCAGGTCGGCCCGCAGGAGGTGCACGACCGGATCACCACCCGGGTGCCGCTCGGCCGCTACGTGGAGGTCCGCGAGGTGGCCGCGATGGTCGAGTACCTGGTGAGCGACGACGCGGCCGCCGTGACCGCCCAGGCGCTCAACGTCTGCGGCGGACTGGGGAACTACTGATGGCCGCCGCCCGGGTCGCCCTGGTCACCGGCTCCTCGTCCGGTATCGGCGCCGCCGTGGCCCAGCGGCTGGCCGCCGCCGGGTACCGCGTGGTGGTCAACTCGGCCCGCTCGGTGGAGACGGGCGAGAAGATCGCCGCCGGACTGCCGGACGCGCACTACGTCAAGGCCGACATCTCGGTCGAGGCCGAGGCCCAGCGGCTCGTCGCGGAGGCGGTGGCACACTACGGCCGGCTGGACCTGCTGGTGAACAACGCCGGGTTCACCCGGCCCGTCCCGCACGCCGACCTGGCCGGCGCCGACCCCGAACTGTGGCGCACCGTCCTGGGGTTGAACGTCATCGGCACCTGGCAGACCACGGTCGCCGCGATGCCCCACCTGACCGCGACCGGCAGCGGCGCGGTGGTCAACATCTCCTCGGTGGCCGGCAGCCGCCCGGCCGGCAGCTCGATCCCGTACGCGGTCAGCAAGGCCGCGATCGAGCACATGACCCGGCTGCTGGCGAACACCGTCGGCCCGGCGGTGCGGGTCAACGCGGTGGCACCCGGGCTGATCGAGACGCCGTGGACCGCCGGAAAGGACTTCTTCGCGCCGATCGCGGCGAAGGTCCGGGAGAGCACCCCGCTGCGCCGCACCGGCCTGCCCGAGGACGTCGCCGAGGCCGTGCTGGGCCTGGCCGGGGCCGCGTACACCACCGGCCAGGTGCTGCTGGTCGACGGCGGCGCCCACCTTATCTGAGGAGTGACAAGCGAGAAGCAGGGACCGAGGAGCGAGGAGCGAGGAGCGAGGAGCAACCGTGCGACTGGCAGCGAACCTGGTCTACCAAGGGGCAGCCGAACTGGCCGTCCATGCCGAGGAGTTGGGCTATGCCTCGGTGCTCGCCCCGGAGGGCTACCGGTCCGACGCGCCCAGCGTGCTCGGCCTGGTGGCCGGCCGGACCGAACGGGTCGGGCTGATCTCCGGGGTGATGCAGATCCCGGCCCGCCCACCGGGCCTGGCCGCCCTCACCGCCGCGACCCTGGACGCGCTCAGCGGGGGCCGGTTCCGGCTCGGGCTCGGCGTGTCCAACCCCGACGTCTCCGAGGGCTGGTACGGGGTGGCCTTCGACCACCCACTGGAACGCACCCGCGAGTACGTGGAGATCGTCCGCCGGGCACTCGCCGGCGACCCGGTCACCCACCGGGGCAAGCACTTCCAGTTGCCCCCCGCCGGGCGCGACGGCGCCCCGCTGCACCTGCTCACCCAGCCGCTGCGGCCCCGGCTGCCGGTCTACCTGGCCGCCGTCGGCCCGCGCAACCTGCGGCTCGCCGGGGAGATCGCGGACGGCTGGATCGGGGTGTTCACCTCACCGGAGGCGGTCGCCAAGGCCGTCGCCGAGCTGCGCACCGGCCGCGAGCGCGCCGGAGCCGACCTGACCGGCTTCGACGTGCTGCCCAGCCTGCCCACCTCGGTCGCGGCGGACCTCCCGACCGCCGCCGACGCCCTGCGCGACCAGTACGTCTACCTGCTCGGCATCGGCGACCCGGCCCACAACTTCTACCTCGGACTGGCCCGCGAGATGGGCTACGAGCGCGAAGTCGGGCTGTTCCAGGAGCGGTTGGCGGCCGGGGACCGCGCGGGAGCTGGCGCCGCCCTCCCACTGGACTTCATCGACCGCACCTCGCTCTGCGGCCCGGTACCCCGGCTCGCCGACCGGCTGCAGGCCTACGCGGAGGCCGGCGTCACCACCCTCGGGGTGATGGTGTCGGCCGCCGCCACCACCCTCGACGGGCGGCTGCGGATCCTGCGGGCCGTCGCCGAGGCACTGGACCGCTCCGGGGTCGGCGAGTGACCGGCCCACCACCCGACCCCCGCCCACCGAGACAGGGAGCACCGCGGTGACGAACACCCGGGACACCTCCGGCGAGGTCCTGCTCGCCGACGACTTCCGCTCGCCCCGGCCCGCCCCCGACGGCCTGCCGTCCGGGTGGCGGGCCCGCCCCGCCGCCGGCCTGCCCGCCGGGGACGGCCGCGCCCGGCTCACCGCCGGCGGGCTGGTCGTCGAACCCACCGGCACCGACCCGGTCACCGGACTGCCCGCCTTCGCCCACCCGGCGGAGCGCGGGCCGTCCGGCCCGGCCGAACACCTGCGCTGGGCGGCCTTCGCCGAACACACCGACGGCACCGACGCCACCGGGGCGCCCGGCTTCGACCTGCGCCACGGCGAGGCGCTGACCGCCTGGCTGGACCTCTCCGCCGAGGTGTACGGCGGCGCCCCCGGCAGCTCGGCCAACATGATCTGCGTGGACTTCGCCTCCGGCCTGGTCCTGGACTTCCTGCTCACCAACGACCGGGTGCTGGTGCTCTACGAGCGGCTCCCGCGCCCCGGCACCGGCTCCTTCACGTACGAACTCCCGGTGGCCGCCCGGGTCCCGGGCCGCTTCCACCGCTGCACGGTGACGGTCGACGCCGGGCGCGGCTCGGCGCACTGGTGGCTGGACGGCACCGAGGTCTTCACCGTGCCGGACCTCGGGCACCCACTGCCCGCCCCGGCCCGTCCGGTCCGGGGCACGGACGGGCCGCTGGAGAGTCTGCGGCCCGCCCGACTCGCCCTCGGCGTCGGGATGTTCGCCGACCGGCCGACCGGCGGCATGCGGCTGACCGTGCAGCGCGCCCGGGTCCACCGCCGGGCGGCCCCCGGCCCCGGCGCCCAGGCCGCCTGAAGCACCGCTCCGCGCCACACACCGCTCCGCGCCACGCACCGGTCTGCGGACCACGCGCCGGGGCCGGGGGAACCGCCGTTCCCCCGGCCCCGGCCGTTCCGGTTGCCGCTCCAGGTCCAGTCCGCGCTACCGCTCGGCGAGCGCCCGCTGGGCGTACGCCCCCGCGGCCGGTTCGAACCGCAGCACCAGGTGCCCCACCGCGACGTTGACGTCCCGCCAGGCGCGGGCGAACGGGCTGCTCTCGACCTGCCCCGAGGTGCCGGCCGCCCGGAACAGCCGGTCGGCGGCGGCCAGCAGCAGTTCCGCGGCGATCGCGCAGTCCCGCCCGCCGCGGACCGCGTGCAGCGCGCTCACCGGCCCCTCGTCGGCGACCCGCGCGACGCGCTCCAGCAGCAGTTGCGCCGCGTCGATCTCGGCCGCCGCCCGGGCCAGCACCTGGTGGCGGGCCGCGTTGTCGGCGAGCGACGGGTCCCCGCCGCCGGTGCCGGCGATCTTCGGCGCGGCCCAGTCGGCCCAGCCGGCGAGCAGCGCACGGGCCGCACCGAGCACCGGGGCCGCGAAGGACAGCCCGTTGACGGCCTTGAGCGGCACCCGGGTGCAGCCGTCGACGGCCTCGGGGCACTCGCCGTCGAGCACCGCCGCACGGGTGCAGACCCGCTGGTCCGGCACGAACACGTCCTCCACCGTCAGGGTGTTGCTGCCGGTGCCCCGCATGCCGACGGTGAACCAGGTGTCCTGCACGCGGAAGTCGCCCCGCCGCACCGCGAAGTAGCGGGCCACCCGGCCGTCGTCCTCCCCCGGGGTCTGGCCACAGACCAGCGCCCAGTCGGCGAACTCGACGGCGCTCACGAAGGACCACGTACCGGTCAACCGCCAGCCGCCGGGCGCCCGTTCGGCCCGGCCCAGCGGCATCAGCGCGCCCACCAGCATGGTGTCCGGGCCGTCCGCCCAGATCTCCCGCTGCCCGGCGAGCGGCAGGTGCGCGGCCATCCGGGGCACGGTGGCGGTGAGCGCCGCGACCCAGGCGGCCGAGGTGCAGCCCTCCCCCACGGTCGCCACCGCCGCCAGCAGGTCGGCGAAGCCGCCTGCGTCGCCGCCCCAGCGCTCGGGCACGAAGTGCCGGGCGAAGCCGGCCGCGACCACGCCGTGCACCACATCGGGGTGGAGCCGACGCTGCTGATCCGCGTCGGCCGCGTGCTTGGCGGCGACCGGTACGAGGTCCGACGCGCCGTAGGGCAGCGGCAGTCGGTTGTCGGCCATGTCAGGCTCCTTCCGGGGTCGCGGGCACGGCCGGGTGGGTCGACCGGGAGTCCACGGCCGCGATCACCAGCCCGCCCACCAGGCTGACGTTCTTGAGGAACTCGTTGCGCTGGGCCCGCCGCCGCGCCGGGTCCGGCTGGCGCCAGAACCCGTGCACGGCGACCGTGGTCGGCACCAGACAGGCGACCAGCAGGGCGCCGCCGGCCACCGGCGCGAGCCCGGTGCCCAGCGCCACCCCGCCCGCGATCATGCCCGCGGCGGTCGCCCGGGTCGCGGCCTCGGGGTACGGCACCCCGCGCTGCCGGGCGAGTTCGGGCAGCGGACCGGGCGCGCGGAGCACGCCGTAGCCGCCGACGATGAAGCTGGTCGCCAGCAACGGCCGGGACAGTCGGCTGATCAGCCGGGGTAGGTGTGCCATGGGTCGCCCTTCTCGCACTCGTCGGTCCTGCTCGTCACGTCACGGCTCTCGTGATCACAAGTCGCGGATCACACGTCGCAGATCGCGCGTCGTGGATCACACGTCGTGGATCACACGTCGTCGCCCGTGGATCGCCGCACTGTGTGCGCGTCAGGCTCCGCCGAACGTCTCGAACCGCACTGGAGGGAGGCTGGACACCGCGCCCGCCTGCCGCCCCCCGCGCTGGTGGGCCGGGCCCTGGCGGCCCCGACGGATTCGAGCCGGATTCGAGCCGTCCCCACCACGCTGGGCCCAGCCGCGGGGCACGCCCGTGCCGTCCGCGGCCGTCACGACGGGCTAGCGAAGGAGTGGACGTGGCAACGGACGACAAGTGGGTTCTGGTGCTGGGCGCGACCGGCCGCCAGGGTGGCAGCGCCGCCCGGCACCTGCTCGACCGGGGCTGGGGGGTGCACGTGCTCGTCCGGGACCCGGAGAAGCCCGCCGCCCGGGAGCTCGCGGCCAAGGGAGCCGTGCTGGTGCGCGGCGAGTTCGACGACCGGGCAGCGGTCCGGGCGGCGCTGAAGGGCGCGCACGGCCTGTTCACCGTCTTCACCCCGACCCACGGCAACGGCCTGGACGGCGAGGAGCGGCACGCGGCGCTGTTCGCCGAGGAGGCCACCCGGGCGGGCATCGCCCACCTGGTGCACAGCTCGGTCGGCGGGGTGGAGAAGCCCGGCGGGGTCGGCTGGCGGGAGACCAAGCTCCGCGCGGAGCAGTCGATCCGCGCGGCGGAGGTGCCGACGACCTTCCTGCGGCCGGTCTACTTCATGGAGAACTTCCTGGACCTGCCACCGGAGCCGGAGCCGGACGGCACCCTGGTGTTCCGCCGCGGGCTCTACCCGGAGACCAAGCTCCAGGTGCTGGCCTCCCAGGACATCGGCTACTTCGTGGCCGACGCCTTCGAGAACCCGGCGGCCTTCACCGGCCGGAACGTGGAGATCGCCGGCGAGGCCCTGACCGGCCCGGAGATCGCGGCCGCCTTCGCCGCGCACACCGGCCGGCCGGCCCGCTACGAGGCCATCCCGCTGGAGGAGTTGGCCAAGAAGGACGTCTGGATGGCGAAGACCTTCGAGTGGTTCAACGAGATCGGCTACAAGGCGGACATCCCCGCGCTGCGCGCCGCCCACCCCGGTCTGCTGACCTTCGCCGAACTCCTGCGCCGCAGCGGCTGGGCGCCGCAGGCCGGCTAGGCCGGCACCGGGATGAGCGCCCTGACACCCGGCGCCGCGACGACGGCGCCCCGACGTCCGAACCTGCCGACCCTCACCGGCATGCGGTTCCTCGCCTCCGGGATGGTCTTCTTCTCGCACGCCTTCTTCCGCTTCCTGCCGAGCAGTTGGACCTCCGGCACCGGCGCGGGCTTCTGGTGGAGCGCCGCCGGGTCGACGGGCGTGTCGTTCTTCTTCGTCCTCAGCGGCTTCGTGCTCACCTGGTCGGCCCGGCCGGGTGAGCCGGCCCGGGCCTTCTGGCGTCGGCGGCTGTGCAAGATCTACCCCAACCACCTGGTGACCGCGCTGGCGGCGGTGGCCCTGATGCTGGTCTGCGGGGAGGCATTCACCGCGGGGCAGTTGGTGCCGAACCTGCTACTGGTGCAGTCCTGGATCCCGCGCTTCGACGTGCTCACCGGGATCAACCAGGTGAGCTGGTCGCTGTGCTGCGAGGCACTGTTCTACCTGCTGTTCCCGCTGCTGCTGCCGCTGGTCGGCCGGATCCGGGCCGGGCGGCTGTGGTGGTGGGCGGGCGGTGCGGCACTGGCGGTGTTCTGCGTGCCGGCCGTCTCGGCGCTGCTGCTCTCGGGCGGCCCGCACATCTCGCCGCGGATGGACTACTCCGTCACCCAGCTGTGGTTCGTCTACTTCTTCCCGGTGATGCGGGCCTTCGAGTTCGTCCTGGGGATGCTGCTGGCCCGGATCGTGCTGGCCGGGGGGTGGCCGCGGATCGGCCTGCTGCCCGCCGGGCTGCTGTTCCTGGCCGGGTACGCCGGGGCGCTGTACGCCCCCGGGCAGTTCGGCACGGCCGCGCTGACGATCGTGCCGCTGGCGCTGCTCATCCCGGCCGGCGCGGTCGCCGACCTGGAGGGCCGGCGCTCGTTCCTGAGCGGCCGGGTGGCGGTGTGGCTGGGCGAGGTGTCCTTCGCGCTCTACATGGTCCACCAACTGGTGATCACGTACGGTGCCAAGGCGCTCGGGATCGGGATGAGGATGTCGGCGCTGGAGGCGACGGCGCTGAGCCTGCCGTTCCTCGCGGCCAGTCTGCTGGCCGCCTGGCTGCTGTACACGCTGGTCGAGCAGCCGATGATGCGCCGCTGGTCCCGGGCCCGGAGGCCCGGGACCGCGGCCCCCCGTCCGGCGCGCCAGGAGAAGGCGGGGGCCCCGTCCCCTGAGCGCGCCTAGGGTCCGGACAGACCCTGACGGTGGTCTCAGGCCGGCTCGCCCTCGTCCACGAGTTGTGGGGCGGAGGGTTCGCCGGGCGGCCGGTCCTGCTGGTGGCGGCGTTCGACGGCCGCCATCAGCAGGGTCGGCAGCACGGCCAGCACCGCGGCGCCGAAGACCCACCAGAAGGTGTCGCCGAAGGCACTCGCCTGCGCGGCCGGCTCGGTCCGGCCGGCGAGGTGTTGCTGGAGCACCACCACGAAGACGGCGGTGCCGACCGAGCCGCCGACCCGCTGCGCCACGTTGAGCTGCGGGGTCGCGTCGTTGATCTTGGCCGGGTCGATGGCCCGGAAGGCCGCCGTCATCGCGGGCATCACGGACAGTCCGATGCCGAGGCCGCGGACCACCATCGCCACGCCGAGCACCCAGTACGAGGTGCCGTCGGAGATCAGGACGAAGGGCAGGGTGGCGACCACGCTGACCGCAGCGCCGATCACGCAGGTGACGCTGCCGATCTTCTCGAACAGCCGGCTGGACATGCCCATCGCGACCGCCGCGCCGAGGCCCTGCGGGGCGAGCAGCAGCCCGGTGTGCGAGGCGTCCTCGTGCTTGACCACCTGGTAGAAGAGCGGCATCAGGATCATGCCGCCGTAAGTGGCCGCGCCGAACACGAAGGTGACGAAGGACGCCGAGCTGAACAGTTGGCTGCGGTAGAGCCTCATGTCCAGCAGCGGGTGCGGCACCCGGAGCGAGCGCAGCACGAACGCGCCGGTGAGCGCCAGCCCGACCAGCAGCGGGACCAGCACCTTGGCCGAGGTCAGGCCCGCGCTGCCGGCTTCGGAGAGGCCGTAGGTGATGCCGACCATGCCGAGGCCGACCAGGAGGAGTCCGGGCAGGTCGAGCGGTCCGGCCTCCTCCCCGGCCGGGTCCGGCGGGAGCAGCCGGGCGGCCAGGAAGAGGCCGATCGCCCCGAGCGGCGCGTTGATCAGGAAGATCCACTGCCAGCCCGCGTGGTCGACCAGCAGGCCGCCGATGGTGGGCCCGACGACCGGGGTCAGCACCATCGGGATGCCGACCGCGCCCATCACCCGGGCCAGCCCGGCCTGGCCGGCGGTACGCACCAGGATCATCTGCCCGGCGGGGATCATCATGCCGCCGCCGATGCCCTGGACGGCGCGGGCGGCGATCAGCGCGCCCACGTTGTCGACCAGGCCGCAGACGATCGAGGCCAGCGTGAAGAGCAGCAGTGAGGCGATGTACAGGCGCCGGGCGCCGACCCGGCGGGCGGCCCAGCCGGTGACCGGCAGGACGGCGGCCTGGGCCAGCAGGTAGGCGGTGACCACCCACTGCACGGCGTCGAGGGTGGTGTCCAGCTCGGTGGTGAGGGACTTGAGGGCGACGTTGACGATCGTGGCGTCGAGGAAGGCCAGGACGGCGCCGACCAGCACGACGACGACGACCCGCCGGGTCTCCGGCGTCAGTCCCGGATTCTCCACCACGGGGGCCGAGGCGTTCTTGGATGCTTTCACAGCAGCAGTCTCAGCCAACGGTTCGCTTCTGTCAACCAACTGGATGACTAACTCGTCTACTAAGATGATGCAGTCACACATAGGGGTGATGCCCGGTGTAGACTGCCGCCATGAGCGAGTCATCGACCGAGGTGGAGAGCAAGCGGCGGCATCCCCGACGGTCCCCCACCCCCGAAGAGCGGCAGCGGGACGCCGACCGCTCCCGGCAGGCCCTGTTGAGCGCCGCGCTCGACGAGTTCGCCACGAAGGGCTTCGCCGGCGCCCGCGTCCAGGACATCGCGACCAACGCGGGCGTCAACAAGCAGCTGATCAACTACTACTTCGGAGGGAAGGAGGGGCTCTACCGCGAACTCCAGCGCAGCTGGAGCGAGAGCGAGGCGGTCTTCGCCGACCCGGACCTGCCGCTGGAGGAGGTCGCCGCCCGCTACCTCAGGGCAGGGCTCGCCGACCCGCGACCGGCCCGGCTGATGGTCTGGCGCGGTCTGACCGGCGACGGCTCGGTCGCCGACGAGGCCGACGACGACACCACCCTCGCCCAGGACCTCGCCAATCTGCGCCAGGCCCAGGCCCGCGGCGAGATCGCCGCCGACCTCGACCCCGGGTTCGTCCGGCTCGCCGTGATGGGCATGATCCTGGCCCCCGTGATGCTCCCGCAGACCGCCCGGGAGGCCAGCGGCCTGACCCCGGACGACCCGGAGTTCGAGCACTACTACGGCGAGCAGCTGCGCCGACTGATCCGCCACCTCGGCGACCCGGCCCGGCCCGGCCAGCCCGAGAGCGCCCCAGACCCGGGCCCCGCCCCCGCAACCGAGGCCCCCGAAACCGCCACCCCCGCAACCGACGATCGGACGCCGTGATGACGAGCAATCCGTTCAGCGAGACCGAACTGCGCTACCTGGCCTCCCAGGGGCACGGCCGACTGGCCACCGTCGGCCCCGCCGGCGAGCCGCAGAACCGGCCGGTCGCCTTCACCGTCGACCCGGCCACCGGCGCCATCGACATCGGCGGCCCGAAGCTCGCCGCCAGCCGCAAGTTCCGCAACGTGGCGGCCAACCCGCTGGTCTCCTTCGTCGTGGACGACTACGCGCCCGAGGGCAGCACCCGCTCGCCCTTCCGCGGCCGGGGCATCGAAATCCGCGGCCGCGCCGAGGCCCGTCACGACGAGACGCCGCCGAACCCGTACTTCAGCGGCGAGCTGATCCGCATCCACCCCGTCCGGGTGATCGCCTGGAACCTCGACCCGGATGCCCCGGGGGTCGACGCCCGCGACGTGCCGCCGGCCCCCCGGTAGCACGCACCGGGGGGCCGACCGAGGCATCAGGGCCAGGCATCAGGGCCGGGTGTCAGCGCCGGGTGTCAGCGCCTCACCAGGTCTCGCGGGTCAGCTCCGCAAACCGGGCCAGCCGGGCGATCTCCGCCTGGACGCCGCCCGCGCCACGGCGGTTGGACAGCGTGACGTGGCTGGCCCCGGCCTCCCGCCAGTCGGCCAGGCGCGGGGCCCACTCCTGCTCGGGGACGAGCTGGAGCGGGATCCGCGCCTCGATCCCGAAGGCGTCCGCGTCCCGGCCGTGCCCGGCGACCAGCTCACGCAGCCGCTGCACGACCTTCACCGCGGCACCGGTGTCCCGCATCAGCGGGCCGAACATCCGGAACCCGTCCGCCAGTCGGGCCATCCGGTCCAGCACCGCCGGCTGGGGCACCCCGCCGTCGGCGAAGGAGCCGCCGCCCATCCACAGCGGCAGCGGCCGCTGCGGCCGGGGGTTGAGCGCTACCTCGCTCAACTGCACGTACTGGCCCGGATAGTCGACGAACGGTTCGTCCCAGAGCAGCCGCATCGCCTCGATCTGCTCCTCGATCAGCCGGCCGCGGACGGCCGGGTCCACGCCCAACGCCCGTACCTCGTCCCGGTTCCACCCCACGCTCACCGACAGCCGCAGTCGCCCGCCGCTCAGCAGGTCGACCTCGGCCGCCTGCTTGGCGGCGAGCGCGACCGGCCGCTGCGGGAGCAGCACCGAGGCCGTCAGCTCCACCCGGGAGGTGATCGCCGCCAGATAGGCGGCCTGGACGAAGGACTCGTGCCACGGCGCGCACGGCGAGATCTCCGAGGGCCAGTCGTCCGTCCGGGCCGAGACCACGTGCTCGCCGAAGCCGAGGTGGTCGTACCCGAGGCCTTCGAACGCCTGGACGTAGTCCCGGAGTTCCACCGGATCGTCGAAGTACGGCAGGTCCCCGCCGACCCGCAAGCGCCGCTCCGTACCCGGACTGCGGACGACGGCCGACCGCACCTTCTGCTGCTGGACACCGGTCACCGACAACGACCTCCTTCTGCGGAGCCTGGTCACGACGTGCGCGGCCAAGCTTCCCGTGGAATCACTTGACGAACACTCAAGTCTTGCTGGAGCCAAGGTACTTCGCCGCAATACTCGCCCGGACCGCCGGATGCGGTCCAGCGGAAGTCGAGCGGCACCTGGGACAAACGGGCCAGCGGCACCGAGCCGCGCGCGAGAGAGGAACCACAGGATGACCGAGCTCGATCCGACCCCGGCGGACACCGGCCGGCCCCGGCTGCCGCAGAGCGTGGGCCTGACCGCCCTCGGTGTGGCGGTGGCCCGCGCCCAGGAGAGCCTCCGCGAGGACCGGCTCTTCGACGACCCCCACGCCCGGGCCTTCGTGGACGCCGCCGGCGCCGAGGCGGTCAGCAGCATGCGCACCTTCGGCAGCTACATCGCCCTGCGCACCGCGCTGTTCGACGACTACCTGCTGGCCGCGACCCGGTCCGGCCTCCGCCAGGTGGTGCTGCTCGCGGCCGGCCTGGACACCCGGGCGCTGCGGCTGGACTGGCCTGCCGGAACCACCGTCTTCGAACTCGACCTCCCCGAGGTGCTGGAGTTCAAGGAGGCGGTGCTCGGCCCGGCCGGCGGCACCCGCACCGTCGTCCCGGCCGACCTGCGCGAGGACTGGGCGCCCGCCCTCACCGCCGCCGGGTTCCACCCCGGGGCCCCGACCGCCTGGCTCGCCGAGGGCCTGCTGCCCTACCTGACCTCCGCCGACAACGACCTGCTGGTCCAGAGGGTCGGCGCCCTCTCGGCCCCCGCCAGCCGGCTGGCCGTCGAACACGTCAACCCCACCACCACCTACAAGGGCGACGTCAGCGGCTTCCGGAAGATGCAGTCCTCGATCGGCGCCCAGTGGCGCTCCACCCAGCCCGACCCGCCGGGCTGGCTGGCCGGCCACGGCTGGCGCGCGCTGGACGCGCCGACCATGGACGAGCTGCACCTGCGCTACGGGCGGGGCGCCGAGCTCAGCGAGCAAACCGGCACGGGCGCCGGCGGGCTGGTCATATCCGAGCGGGGGGCCTGAGCCGTGGCGGCCACCGTGACGTCCCCGGTGACGCTCTCCCTGACCTGCCAGGTCTACACCGAACCGGCCGAGGACACCCACACCATCCCGTACACCCTCGGCTTCGACGTCACCGCCCCCGCGGTGGTCCCGGCCGGTGCGCCCTTCGAGGTCGTCGTCCGACCCCGACCGCTGCTGTTCAACCCCAAGTTCAGCAGTCGCGTGTGGGACCTGCGCATCGCCTTCCGTCGGCCGGCCGGCGCCGCGGACGCCCGGCACCGGCTGCTCGCCGACACCGGGACCGTCCCGGCCGAGGCCCTGGCCGACGCCGGGTCGCCGACCCTGTGCGCCGCCGGGCCGATCGTCCCGGGCGAGCGCTTCATCCTCCCCGGACTGGCCTGGACGGCCACCGCCGGCCCCGGCGGCGCGATCGAGTTCGCCCTCGGCGGCACCGGCTTCGACGCGCCCGGCTGGAGCTACCGCTGGGAGCAGGCCGCCAAGGGCTGGAGCGGCGTCGTCACCGGCCACCCCGACCACTCGGCCGTGCTCGCCCGGGTCCTGGTCGACTGACCGCCGGCATCGACCGGGCGCCGACATCGGCCGGCCACCGGCCGGGCGGACACGACGGAACGGGAGGGCGGATGACCGCCCTCCCGTTCCGCGTCCCCCGGTCCCGGCCACCGGAGCTCAGGACCGCGCCACCCGCCGGGTCGCGTACGACAGCGTGGTGATGCTGTTGCGCCCGAGCGCCTCCCGGACGTACGCCCGAGCGTCGGCCACCGTCCGGCCGGCCCCGAGCACCCGCTCCACCGCGCCGGGGTCCACCGCCACCGTGTGCCGCGCGGTGGCCACCGGCCCGTCCGGCCCGGTGCCGAAGGTCCACAGCCCGCTGTGCCCGAACAGCAGCTCCGGAGGCAGCAGTTGCTTGTAGGCGATCCACTCCGGCTCCCGGCACACCCGCACCGAGCGGGTGGTGTGCGCCGAGCCGTCCGCGGTCACCGTGTCCATCTCCAGCTCCTGGACACCCGGCTCCGGTTCGTCCAGCACCACCCGCGCGACGTGCGGCAGCCGCTCGGCCCACCGGTCGGCCCGGTCCACGAAGCGGTAGGCCGCCTCCGCCCCGCCGTCCAGCGGCAGGGTGTCCACGAAGGAGAACACCAGGTCCCGCAGCGGGTGCCCGGTCTCGGTGATCCGGGCCAGCGCCGCCAGCTCCTCGGGGCTGTTGCGGTCCAGCGCCGCGGTGATCCAGGCGATCGTCTCCGCGTCGTCGTCGACGGCGGAGAAGTGGTGCCGCAGCACCACCTCGGTCCGGCCCCCGCCGAGATCCCGGAACAGCCACTCGCCGCCCATCGAGGCGATCGGCGCCCGGCTGCGCTCCTGCTCGAAGGTGATCGAGCGGCGCTCCGGGTCGAGCGTGCGCCGCGAGACCCAGCTGCTCACCGCGCCGTTGACCAGCGCCCACAGCTCGAAGCGCTCGAAGCCCGGCCCCCGCTCCAGGTGATGTACATGGACGCTCGGCCCGAACACCGCGGGCCACAGCGTGACGTCCGCGGCCAGGTCGTAGAGCGTCTCGGGCCCCGCGTGGACGACCCGGGTGTGCTCGGTGCGCAGCAGCCGCCGCTGCGCGCCGCTCACCGGACGGCCGACGGAGCCGTGTGCGCCAGCGCGATCAGGTCCCGCGGGGTGCCGACGTCGCCGATCCGGTCCTCCGGCAGCTCGATGCCGTACTCGCGCTCGATCCGGGCCGCGCTCTCCATCAGCGCGAGCGAGTCGTAGCCGAGGTCCGCGAAGGAGGTGTCGAGGATGTCGCCGCTGAGGTCGATGCCGTCCTGCGCGCCCGCGCAGGCGACCAGGATCCGGCGGATGTCGTCGATGTCCAGCTCTGCCATGGTGCTCTCCTCTGTCGTCATCGTCGTGCGGTCGTGCGGTCGTGCGGTCGTGCGTGCGTCGTGCGTGCGTGCGTCGTGCGTGCGTCGCGCGGAGTTCCGCTCAGGGCGCCGCGGCCGTCGCCACCACCGCGGAGTTGAAACCCCAGCGCCCGCGCGCCAGGACCAGCGCGGCCCGGACCTCCGCCGAGCGCGGCTCGCCGGTGACCAGGTCGAGGCCGTACTCCTCGGGCACCCGGCCGGTGTTGGCGGTCGCCGGGATCACCCGGTCGCGGATCGACAGGAGCGCGGTGACCAGGTCGGCCGGCCCGCCGCCGGCGGCCATCCGCCCGGTGAGCGCCTTGGGCGCCGTCACCGGCACGCCGCGCGGGCCGAACAGTCCGCTGATCGCCTCCGCCTCGGCCCGGTCCAGCTCCGGCACCCCGGCCGCGTCCGCGAACACCACGTCGACGTCGGCGGGCGTCAGTCCGGCGTCGGCCAGGGCGAGTTCGGCGGCCCGGCGCAGTCCCGGCGGGCGGCCGGTGCCGGGCCGGGGGTCGAAGGTGGAGGCGTAGCCGGCGATCTGCCCGTAGACCTGCCGCGCGCCGCGCCGCCGGGCGGAGCCGGCGTCCTCGACCACCAGCAGCGCGCCGCCCTCGCCGGGCACGTGCCCGCTCGCGGCGGCGTCGAAGGGCAGGTAGGCGGCGTCCGGGTGCTCCACCGTAGTGACCCGGCCGGTGGCGAACTGGGAGAGCCAGCCCCATGGGTCGAAGGCGGAGTCCACGCCCCCGCTGAGCACCAGCGGAGTGCCCCGGCGCACCGTGCGACGGGCGTGGCCGACCGCGTCCAGTCCACCCGCCTGCTCGGCGACCAGCGCGGCGCTCGGGCCGCGCATGGCGTGCCGGATCGAGATCTGCCCGGTGTTGACGGCGTAGAACCAGGCGAAGGACTCGTAGACGCTGACGAACTGCGGCCCCTGGTGCCAGAGTTTGCGGAACTCCCGGTGGGTGAACTCGAACCCGCCCTGCCCGGTGGAGGTCACCACGCCCATGTCGTAGTCGGCCAGGCTGCCCGGCGCGATCCCGGCATCGGCCAGCGCCCAGTCGGCGGCCACCAGCGCGTACCGGGTCGACACGTCGGTCTGCGGCAGCAGTCGGCTGGGCAGGTGCTCCTCGGCCGCGAAGTCCAGGATCTGCCCGGCCAGCCGGGCCGGGTAGCCGGAGACGTCGAACCGGGTCAGCTCACCGATGCCGCTGCGGCCGGTCAGCACGGACTTCCAGTACGCCTCCGTGCCCAGGCCGTTGGGCGCCACCACCGACATCCCGGTGACCACCGCCGGGGCGCTCTTCTCGATGCTCCGCCCGCCGCCCCCGCTCATCGGCCCACCCGCTCCGGCCGGTGCAGCACCATGGCGCTCTGGAAGCCGCCGAACCCGCTACCCACCGACAGCACCGTGTCCACCCGCTGGGAGCGGGCTGTCAGCGGCACGTAGTCCAGGTCGCACTCGGGGTCCGCGGTGTGCAGGTTGGCCGTCGGCGGGACGACGTTGTGCTCCATGGCCAGGGCGCTGGCCGCGATCTCGATCGAGCCGATCGCGCCCAGCGAGTGGCCGATCATCGACTTGATCGAGCTGACCGGCACCTCGTAGGCGTGCGCCCCCAGGCTGCGCTTGATCGCGGCGGTCTCGTGGCGGTCGTTCTGCTTGGTGCCGGAGCCGTGGGCGTTGACGTAGTCGACGGCGGTCGGGTCCAGCCGGCTCTCGTCCAGGGCGACCCGGACGGCCTCGGCCATCTCCCGGCCGTCCGTCTTGAGGCCGGTCATGTGGTACGCGTTGCAGCGGGTCGCGAAGCCGCCGATCTCGGCGTAGACGTGGGCGCCGCGCTTGCGGGCGGCCTCGTACTCCTCCAGCACGAACATCGCGGCGCCCTCGGCCAGTACGAAGCCGTTGCGCGAGCCGTCGAACGGCCGGGAGGCATGCGCGGGGTCGTCGTTGCGGGGGGTGGTGGCCTTGATCGCATCGAAGCTGGCGACCACGATCGGGGAGATCGGGGTGTCGGCCGCCCCCGCGACGACGGTGTCCACGGTGCCCTCGCGGATCAGCTGGACGCCGTAGCCGACCGCGTCCAGGCCCGAGGTGCAGCCGTCGGAGGTCATCACCACCGGGCCCTCCGCGCCGGCCACCCAGGCGACCTCGGCGGGCATCACGCCGGGGCTGAGGTAGTCCGCCATGTGCGGGGACAGGTAGCCCGGGTCCATCCGCCAGTCCCGGCCCCGGTCGGACAGCACCAGGTACTCGGCCTCCAGGCTGGTCGCGGAGGCGACGGCGCTGCCCAGGCTGACCCCGATCCGGTGCGGGTCCAGTGCGTCGGTCTGCAGGCCGCTGTCGGCCAGCGCGTCCCGGGTGCAGGCGACGGCGAACTGGGTGGCCCGGTCCATCCGCCGGATCTCCCGGAGGCTGAACCCCTCGGCCTCGGCGTCGAAGTCCACCTCTCCGGCGATCTGCGAGCGGAACGGCGAGGCGTCGAAGAACGAGATGGTCCGGGTGGCGGTGCGCCCCTCGGTCAACAGGTCCCAGAACCCCTTGGTGCCGGGGCCACCGGGGGCGCGCACCCCGATTCCGGTGATCACTACACGCCGGGTCATCGCCGGCCTCCGTCCGTACGTCGCGTCACAGTCCGTTCCTTTCGCCTGCGTCCGGTGAGTCCGGTGAGGACGTCAGACCCCCGGACCGCGCTCCGAAGGCCATCAGCAGGCTGGGGCGGCGGGCTCGAGCCCGACTCGACTGCGGATAGGAGCGCGAACGAGCGGCACCCCGACGGGCCCGCCGGGACGGCCGCCGGGTACCGGTCGGCGCTCTCGACGCCCCGGCGGCGGTGCGCCACACTCTCCCCAGCAGCACCCGCGCTCCCAACGCACCGGCACCGACGCACCGACCCACCGCACATCGGAGAGCCACACGGTGACCACTCGCCAACTGCTGGAGATCGCCTTCTCGTCCGGCCGGTCCGGCTCCGGACCGGCCACCTGGGGCCAGCGGGCCATCTGGGACGCCGTCCGCCGGCTGCCCCCGGCCGACGCCCCGCGCTACAACATCGCCACCGCCGCCCCGCTGGACCCGGGCCTGCCGGTGCCCGTCCTGCTCGACGCGCTGGAGCGACTGCTGCACCTGCACGACTCGCTGCACACCCGGCTGCGCCCGACGCCCGACGGTCGACTGGATCAAGTCGTCGATCCGGAGGGGGTGTTGACCGTCGAAGTGGAGCCGGTGACGGACGGCGTCGACCCGGCCGAGACCGGCGCCCGGCTGCACCGGGAGCTGGCCGGGCGCCCCTTCGACACCGCCGCCCACTGGCCGCTCCGGGTCGGCGTGGTGACGGCCGACGGCCTGGCCCGGCACCTCAGCCTGGTGCTCTCGCACACCGCCGTCGACGGCTCGGGGATGGGCCGCCTGGTCGCCGATCTGACCGCCCTCAGCCTAGGCACCTCCCCCACCGAGCTCGCCGGGCTCCGTACCCCGGCCCAACAGCCCCTGGAGGAGTCCGGGTTCCAGACTTCCGAGCGCGGCCGGCGCCGCGACGAGGCGGCCCGCAAGCAGGTCCTGCGCAAGCTCCGGCTCGGCCCGCCGCGGCTGTTCCCGCAGCCCGCGACGGCCGGGGCGCCGCCGGCCCGCTTCCCCCACGCCGTCCTGCGCTCCCCCGCACTGCCCCGCGCGGTCGAACTGGTCGCCGCCGCGCACCGGGTGAGCACCTCCTCCGTCCTGCTGGCGGCCACCGCCGCGATGACCGCCCGGCTGTCCGGCCGCACCGAGGCGGTGCTCCACGTCGTGGTCAACAACCGCTTCCTGCCAGAGCTGACCAACGCGGTGAGCGTGGTCGCGGGCGACGGACTGTTCCATCTCCCGGACGCCACAGCCGAGTTCGGCGAGGTCGTGCGCCGCACCCACGCCGCCGCCATCGGCACCTACCGGCACGCGTACTTCGACAAGCTCACCCTGGCCGCCGAGACCGATCGGCTCGCCGCCGAGGGCGTGCCGCTCGCCGACCGCTCCTGCGTCTTCAACGACACCCGCGAGCTGCTCCCGGCCACTCCCGACCCGGGCGAGGACGGCACCACCCTCAGCTGGCCGACGGAGTTCGAGCCCCGCCCCGGCCTGACCTACGCCCTGGACGCCCTGCAGTCCCCGGAGGCCCTCAGCCTGGCCATGACCGCCGACCCGGCCGTGCTCCCACGCCCGGCGATGGAGCGCTTCCTGCGCGGCGTCGAGCAGCTGATCCTCACCGAGGCCGCCACGTCAGGCGCCGCCGTCCCCGCGTGACCACCACCGCACCTGCCCGGCCCGTACCGTCCTCGGCCGCCCCGAGGACGGTACGGGCCGGCCACCGAACAAACGGGTTGACCCGGACCCTGGCCTGGAGCCCGTGCGGCTCCTTGGGGGACTGACGCACGGCACCCCCCTCCTGACCGATTGTCAGTGCCACCCGCTAGGGTCGGGCCCGAACAATCGCACCACACCGGTACGAACCGGCATCAGCACGCCCAGCCAGACCCAGCGCACCCAGAACCGCCCAGCACCAACACCACCAGGGGGGACCATGACCACTCCGGGCACCAGCCCGCTCACCACCGCCGACCTCGTGGACGGCTGGCACCGCGTCGGCGTCCGCCCCGGCATGGCGCTGATCGTGCACTCCTCGCTGTCCAGCCTCGGCCGGGTCGAGGGCGGGGCCGCTGCCGTGGTGGCCAGTCTGCGCGAGGCCGTCGGGCCGGGCGGCACGGTGGCAGTGCCCGCCTTCACCGGTTCCACGGTCTGCGACCCGGCGCCGGACCACGCCGGCCTGCCCACCCCCGAGGTCGCCGAACTCCGCTCCCGGGTCCCGCTGTTCCACCCCGAGCTGCCGTCCCCGATGGGCGCGGTGGCCGAGACGCTGCGCGCCCTGCCGGAGAGCCTGCGCAGCACCCATCCGCAGGCCTCGGTCGCCGCCGTCGGCGCCCACGCCCGGGAGGTGACGGCCCGCCGCTCGCTGGGTTTCGCCGTCGGCCGGGAGTCGCCCTTCGGTGCGCTGCACGACCTCGGCGGGTACGTGCTGCTGGTCGGCGTCGGCCACAACCGCAACACCTTCCTGCACTACGCGGAGACCTTCGCGCCCAACCGCCGGTTGAAGCTCCGCCGCTTCCCGATGGCCATCCAGGGCGAGCGGGTCTGGATCGAGACGCCCGACGTGGGCGACGACAACGACACCCACTTCCCGGTGGTGGGGCGGGAGTTCGAGGAGTTGGCCGGCATCCGCGAGGTGCTGGTCGGCAACGCGCCCTGCCGCCTCGTCCCGGTCCGCGAGCTCATACCCTTCGCCGTCCGCCGCCTGACCGAACTGCTCGCGGCGGACGGCTCCTGAGCGGTGTGGCCCGACCCCCGTTCGCGCTCCCGTGTCCGAGCGCGAACGGCCGACCGGGCCACGCCCGTCACCGCACCACGATCCCGGGCGTCAACGCCCCGCGTCGTGGACGGAGTTGGTCTCCTCGATCTTCTTCCACGACTTCGGCTCCACCACCGCCCGGGCGTCGTCCCGCGCCCCCGGCGCCAGCGAAGCGGCCGCCGCCGGGGTGCCCGGCGCCACCGGCCCCACCGCCGGCTTGGCAGCGGTGAACAGCCAGGTCGTGAAGAGGTCCCCGAGCTTCTGCCCGGACACCTTCTCCGCGTAGGCCTGGAACTCCGCGATGGTCGCGTTGCCGTACTTGCGCTCGGCGGGCCAGCCCTTGAGGATCCGGAAGAACTTCTCGTCCCCGACGGTGTTGCGCAGCGCCTGGATGGCCACCGCGCCCCGGTCGTACACGGCGGTGGCGAACTGGTTGTCCGGGCCCGGGTCGCCGGGCTTGACGGTCCAGAACGCGTCGTCGGCCGGGTGCGAGGCGTAGATGTAGTCGGCCAGCTCCTGCGCGGTGCCCTCGTTCTCGTGCTCGGACCAGAGCAGCTGGGCGTACCGGGCGAAGCCCTCGTTCAGCCAGATGTCGCTCCAGCGCGAGAGCGAGACGCTGTCGCCGTACCACTGGTGGGCCAACTCGTGCACGACCACCGAGGTGTTGGTGCCCTTGGCGAACTGCTTGGGGCTGTAGAAGACCCGGGTCTGGGTCTCCAGGGCGTAGCCGGTCGGGACGTTGGGCACGTAGCCGCCGACCGAGCTGAACGGGTAGTCGCCGAAGTAGCCGCTCAGCCAGTCCACCAGCTCGCCGGTGCGCTCCACACTGGCCCGGGCCGCGTCCGCGTTCTCGCCGAGGTCCTTGCTGTACGCGTTGTAGACCGGCAGCCCGCTCGTGGTGGTGTCGGTGGTGATGTCGAACTTCCCGACGGCGAGCGTGGCCAGGTACGTCGCCTGGGGCTTGTTCTCGCGCCAGCTGTAGCGGGTCCAGCCGGCCTGCGAGCTGGTGCCGGTCAGGACGCCGTTGCTGATCACCTGGTTGCCGTCCGGCACCAGCACCGAGACGTCGTAGGTGGCCTTGTCGCTCGGGTGGTCGTTGCTCGGGAACCACCACCAGGCCGCCTCGGGCTCGTCGGCCGCCACCGCGCCGTCCGGCGTGCGGTGCCAGGCGGTGAAGCCGTACTTCTTGACCTCCGACGGCACGCCCTTGTACCGGACCACCACGGTGGCCTGGCTGCCCTTGGCCAGCGGCCGGGCCGGGGTGATCTGCAGCTCCTGCTCGCCGCTGGTGGCGAAGGCCGCGGGCCGCCCGTTGACCCGCACCTCGGAGACGTTCAGCGCGAAGTCCAGGTCGAACCGGGAGAGGTCCTGGGTCGCCGTGGCCAGGATGGTGGTGGTGCCCTCCAGCTCGTCGGTCGCGGGCTGGTACTTCAGCCGGATGTCGTAGTGCGAGACGCGGTAGCCGCCGTTGCCGTAGGTCGGGTAGTAGGGGTCGCCGATCCCGGCCGCGCCGGGTTGGAAGTCGGCTGCCGAGGCGGGGACGGCCAGGAACAGGCTCAGGGCACTGGCGGCGGAGACGATCAGTCTCTTGCGCAACGTGGTCCTCCAGGATCACCGGAACGATCGGGTCGGATCGATCCTTGTCCCGGCGGCCCGCAGTCCACTCCCCAACGATGAGATGTTCATGAAAAGAAACACGCCGAAATGACAGCGCCCCACCACCGTCACGCGCCCCACCCGCCCCACCGGCGCCGCCCGACGCCGCCTCAGGTCCCGAGCACCACCGGCGCCCGCACCAGCGAGCCGTACTCCGTCCAGGAGCCGTCGTAGTTCTTCACGTGCTGGTACCCCAGCAGCTCGGTGAGCGCGAACCAGGTGTGCGCCGACCGCTCGCCGATCCGGCAGTAGGCGATCACCTCGCGCTCCGGCCCGACGCCCTTGCCCCCGTACAGCGCCCGCAGCTCCTCCGCCGACCTGAACGACCCGTCGTCGTTGGCCGCCTGCGACCAGGGCACGTTGACCGCCCCGGGGATGTGCCCGGGCACCTGGGCCTGCTCCTGCGGCAGATGGGGTGGCGCGATCAGCTCCCCCCGGAACTCCGCCGGCGAGCGCACGTCCACCAGCACCGAGTCCGCCCCGGGCTTGGCGAACACCTCCGCCTTGGCCAGCACCTCGTCCCGCAGGGCCCGCAGTTCGGGCCGCTCCGGCCCGGTCAGAACGTACGAGCTGTGCTGGTAGTCCATCACCTCGTGGGTGAGCTCCCGCCCCTCCAGCTCCCACTTCTTGCGCCCGCCGTCCAGCAGCTTCACCGGTCCGAACCCCCGCAACCGCAGCAGCCAGAACGCGTACGCGGCGAACCAGTTGTTGTTGCCGCCGTACAGCACCACCGTGGTGTCGTCCTCCACCCCGGCCGCCCGCAGCAGGTGCTGCACGGCCCCCCGGTCCGCGTAGTCCCGCCCGACCTGACTGTGCAGGTCGGCGGTCCAGTTCCAGCCGACCGCACCCGGAATGTGGCCCCGCTCGTACGCGCTGCCGTCCTCGTCGACCTCGACCACCCGAACCGTCCCGTCGTCCAGATGGCGGGCCAGCCACTCCGTGCCGACCAGCGCCTCAGGATGCGCATAACCGTTGCCGGTCATCCCGGGACCTCCTTCGCTCCGCCCAGGCTGCGGCACCCGACCACCGGACATCACGAAGCACCGGCGACCGGGCCGGACAGTTCGACGCTACGCCGACCGTCCGGCCCGGGCCACCTCGCGGAAGGCTCCGCTCAGGAGAAGACGACCGAGCGCAGCTTCAGCCGGTCGCCGAGCTTCTTCCCGGGGTTCATCACGTAGAAGACGTCACCGCTGCAGTCGAAGTCGAGGAACACCGTCGCGGTCGAGGCGGTGAAGTTCTCCGGCGCGAAGGCCGGGTCGTTCTCGGTCGCGCCGAACAGGTTGATGCACTTCCCGCTCTCCGGATCGGCCAGCCCGGCCGGAACGCCCGGGCCGACCTTGTAGAGGAAGTCACCAGTAGCGGCGTTGGCCGACATCGGAACGGCGAGGACGAGGGCGGCGGCGCTGGCGACGGCGAGCACGGCATTGCGGAGACGCATGGAAAAGCCTTTCAGGCGGTACCCAGACAGGTACCTGGTGAACTGGTGCGAGATCACCCTAAAGGCCCGAAATCCGCAGAAACGATTCTCCCAATCCACCCGTTCGAGTGGTTTAGCCACCAAAGCCGCCACCTGCGCCCATCGTCGATATCCATCGACATTTCGATATCCGATTCCCTGGCATTCATATGTCAGTTCGGCGGCGCCGTGAAGAGGTACCCCGAGTCGATCAGCACCGGCAGGTACGCCTTCAGCGCCGCCACCGTCTGCGAGCGGTCCCCGCCGCCGTCGTGGTTGAGCACGATCGACCCGGGCCGGACGTCCTTGAGGACGGTGTCGATGATCGACGACGTCCCCGGCCGGGACCAGTCCCTCGGATCCACCGACCAGGACATGTTCCGCAGCCCCAGGTCGGCGGCCACCCGCAGCGACACCGGCGAGAAGTCCCCGCCCGGTGCTCGGAACCAGGTGGGCAGCCGCCCGGTGGTCCGGTGCAGCAGGTCCGAGGTGCGCTCCAGCTCGTCCCGGACCGCACTCTCCGACATGTGCCGCAGATCCGGATGGGTCCAGGTGTGGTTGGCGATGTGGTGGCCCCGGTCCGCGATCTCCTTCACCAGGGCCGGGTGCTCGACGGCGTTCTCGCCGATCAGGAAGAAGGTCGCCCGGATCCCGTGCTGCTGGAGCAGCGCCAGCACCTGGGGCGTGTACCGGGGGTCCGGCCCGTCGTCGATGGTGAGCGCCACCACCCGCTGGGACGGGTCCAGGTCGTACACCGGCTTGCTCTCCGCCTCACTGAGCGCCTTGCGGACGGGCTGGACGGTCGGCGCGACCGAAGGACCGGCGGACGGCGGCGCCGGGGAGGGCGTCGGAGAGGACGACGTGGGGGACGCGGCCGCCGAGGGCACCGGTGCCCCGGGCGTCTCCGTCACCAGGACTTCCGTCCGCCCCTCCGGAGTAGCAGTGGCAGCCCAGGGGCTCTTGCAGGCGGCGGCGCCGCCGAGCAAGGACATCCCGGCCGCCACCATCAACAGCCTGCGCGAGGTGATCCGAGAGGTCACCGACAACTTAATCTGACGATCAGACAGCATTCTTGATGCTTGCCCCGCTGCTCACCGGCCCTCTCCCCGGGCACCCCGGACGGCCCCGATCACCACTCCGACGGCCCACGGCCACGCCACCCCCACGACCGCCACACCGTGCATCCAACGGTGTGATGATGTGCCATCAGAGGACGTGGTCATGACGGCGAGTCAGGACTTTCCCCAGCAGGGCCCACAGGACGAGGACGCCGCCGAGCCGAGCCGGTGGGAACGTTTCGGCGTCGACACCACCACTCCGCACTCCGCACGGGTCTACGACCACCGGCCGGGCGGCAAGAAGGCGGTCCCGAGCGTCAAGGAGATGGCCAGGGCCGACCGCGCCTCTCCCCGGTGCTCGCCTGGCGCCCGGACGGCGAGCACCCGGCCGACCCCAAGGCCGCCTCCTACTGGGGCGGCGTCGCCACCGAGCACTGAACCCCCGTCGCGGCCGTTGAATCCGGTCTCACTTCAACAGCCGCGACATCCGCCGGTCCGCCAACGGCTTGCCCCCGGTCTGGCATGTCGGGCAGTACTGCAACGACGAGTCCGCGAAGGACACCTCCCGCACCGTGTCCCCGCACACCGGACAGGGCAGCCCCGTCCGCCCGTGCACCCGCATCCCCAGCTTCTTCTCCGCCTTCAGCTCCCCCGCCGCCAACCCGCGCGACCGCTCCACCGCCTCCCGCAGCGTCCCCCCGAGCGCCTCGTACAGCCGCGCCGTCTCCTCCTCCGTCAAGCTCGACGCCAACTTGTACGGCGACATCCGCGCCGCGTGCAACACCTCGTCCGAATAGGCGTTGCCCACCCCCGCCAACACGCTCTGGTCCCGCAACACCCCCTTGAGCCGACGCCGCTCGCCCCGCAACAAAGCGGCGAACTCCTCCACCCCGAACCCCGGGTCCAACGGATCCGGCCCCAACCCGGCCACCCCCGGCACCTCCGCCGGATCCCTCACCACATAGACGGCGAGCCCCTTCTTCGTCCCCGCCTCGGTCAGGTCGAACCCGTCCCCGGCCTCCCCCGCCAGCCGCACCCGCACCGCCAACGGATTCCTCGCCCCCGGCCGCGGCGGCTCCACCGGCAGGACATCCCGCCACCGCAACCACCCGGCCCGCGCCAAATGAACCACGAGGTGCAGCCCACCCGCCTCCACGTCCAAGAACTTCCCCCGCCGCCCCACCGTCCCCACCACCCGCCCCTCCAGGGCCGTCACCGGCGGGTCATACGTCTTCAACGCACTGATCGCCACCGGCTGCACCCGAGCGATCTCCCGCCCGGTCAACCGCTCGGTCAGGAACGCACACAGCGCCTCCACCTCGGGCAACTCCGGCATGCGCCCAGTCTCCCCCACCCCCCACGAGCACGCAGACCAAAGCCCCCGCGCCCACCACACACCCTCACACCCCCACACCCCCCATCCGCACCCACCCCACCCGCACCCACCCCACCTCCGCCCCCCACCTCCCCCTCCCACCCGCCCCAGGCGAGAGGGACGCGCTGCGGGAGGGGGCGGTGGAGGGGGTGGGTGCGGAGAGGGGCGTGACGGGTGATTTTCAGA
>NZ_JBHXEG010000107.1:0-26178 GCF_042724935.1 Kitasatospora sp. NPDC127060 | reverse complement strand
GGGCGGTTCCGTGCGGCCGCGGTGGTGTCAGGCGGCGGGGGTGAGGAGGGGGGTGGTGTGGGTGAGGGTGACGCCGAGGCGGCGGAAGGTGTCGAGGGCGGCGGTGTGGCCCTGGGGGGTGAGGGCGGCGACGGCGTCCTCGACGACGGTGGTGGGGTAGCCGAGCGAGACGGCGGTGCGGACCGTTTCGCCGACGCCGTACTCGGTGGCGATGCCGGCGATGACGAGGTCGGTGGCGCCGAGGCGGTTGAGGCGGTCGGCGAGGTCGGTGCCGGCGAAGGCGTCGATGCCGTACTTGGTGACGACCTCGTTGCCGGGGCGGGCGGCGACCTCGGGGGCGAAGCGGTTGAAGGCGGAGTCGGGGCCGCCGTCGCTGCCGTCCATGCGGGCGTAGCGGACCAGGACGACGGGCAGGCCGGCGGCCTCGAAGGCGGTCTTCAGCCGGGCGGCGGAGCGGACCACGGCGGCGCCGGGCAGCGGGGTGACCGGGCGGCTGACGATCCACTGCTGGAGGTCCACCAGCACCAGGACGGTGCCGGGGGTGAGGGCGGCGGGGGTGTGGGACATCGGATTCCTCGGGTGGGTCGGTCGGTGGCTGGTCGCCCGGTGAACGGTCGCCGGGTCGGCGGTGTTCGCCGGTCAGTCGGCGGCGACGAGCAGGGCGGTCCAGGTGAAGCCGGCGCCGGCGCTCAGCAGGACGGCGATCCGGCCGGGTTCGAGCAGGTTGCGGGCGTGCAGGTGGGCGAGGCCGGCGATGGCGTCGCCGGCGCCCAGGTGGCCGGTGCGGGCGCCGAGGTCGAGGACTTCGACGCCGCTCAGCCCGAGGTGTTCGACGGCCGGGAGGTAGGCGGTCTCCAGGACGGTGCGGCCGAGCCGGGGGAGCAACAGGTGGCTGAGCCGGGGGTCGTCGGGGGTGAGGCCGGCGTCGGCGAGGGCACCGTGGACGGCCCGGGCCACGCCGTCGCCGGCGGTGGCGGCGAAGTGCGGTCCGCGGCCGTCGCCGAGGAAGGCCTTCTTGGTGCGCCGGATGTCGACGGTCTCGCCGTTGGCGCGGGGTGCGGCGGAGAAGTCGTCGTGGCCGCGGTGCATGAGTTCGAGGTCGGGGGCGGCGGCGGTGTGCGCGGCGAGCAGCCGGTACGGGCCGTGCGCGCGGTCCAGGACGAGCGCGGTGGCGCCGTCCCCGTAGGAGACGCCGTAGTCGCCCTGCCAGCGGTCGAAGCCGGGGGCGGCGAAGCGGTCGCCGGTGGTGACCAGGGCGCGTTCGAGCCGGGGGTCGGCGCTCAGCCGGACGGCGGCCAGTTCGACGGCGGCGGCCCCGCCGTTGCACATCTGCTGGACGCCGACCGGCACCGCCCGTACGGCGCCGGCGTGTTGGGCGACGTAGTGGGCGGGGGACCAGAAGTCGTGCCCCTGGTGGTAGATCCAGGCGTGGGCGACCAGGCCGATTCTCTCGGCCGGGCAGCCGGCCTCGCCGATCGCCTTGACGGCGGCGCGGACGGCCATCTCGGGGCCCGACAGCGTCTCGCTGACGGGCAGTTCGAGGTAGCCGTCCTTGGCGGCGTTGTCGGCGGTGACCCGGCCCCCGGCGACCGCCGCGTCCGTCGGGTCCGTGGTCGGGGGGAGCCAGTCGACCACGGCGGCTATCCGGGGCGGTGGGTCGAAGCGCATCGGCGGTCCTTAGCGGGGAACGGGGAGGGGTCAGTGGGCGGGGTGGTGGAGGGCCTCGTCCAGCAGGGCGGGGATCCGGTGCGTCTCGTGCAGCGGGATCCGGGTGTGGACGTGCTGGTCGGGGCGGACCAGGACGACGGACCCGCGGGTGGTCCGCGGCCGGGTGGGGGCCGGCGCGCCGGGTGAGGGAGGCAGGTCGTCGTGGAGGGTGCCGGCGGTGTCGAGGATCCGGACGTCCAGCAGGCCGGGGTGGCGCTTCTCGGCCTCCTCCAGGGCCCGGGCGACCCGCGGCGGCAGGGCGGTGCCGGGCAGTTCGACGAGCAGGGTGTGCCGCAGGTCGGAGAGGGCCTCGCGCAGCGGCAGCCGCTGCCCGAGCCGGCGGTCCCAGACCGCCCGGTCGGGGGTGAGCGCCCCGGGGACGAAGCGGTGGCCCCAGAGCTTCCAGCTGCGCAGTCTGGTCTCCCGGGGCTGGCCGTAGACGGTGCGCAGGCCGGCCAGCCAGGGGATGTAGTCGAGGTCGAAGAGGCCCAGCCGGGAGGCGATCCCGGCGGCCCGGTCGCGGGCGGTGACCTGGGCGGGCTTGCGCAGCAGCCAGGCGCGGGTCTGCAGGTCGGCCTGGCGGACGACGGCGCGGGCGACCTCGGTCCGCTCGGTGTGGTAGCTGTCGAGCAGCGGCGCGCCGGCTTCGCCGCGCCAGACCAGGGCGAGCTTCCAGGCGAGGTTCTGGGCGTCGGTGACGCCGGTGTTGAGGCCCTGGCCGCCGGCCGGGCTGTGGATGTGGGCGGCGTCGCCGACCAGGAACACCCGGCCCTCGCGGTAGCGCTCGACGTGCCGGGCGTGCACCGCGAAGGTGCTGGTCCAGGCCGGGTCGCGGAGGGTGAGGCCGCCGGGGCCGCGCTCGTCGACGGCCTGCTGCATCAGCTCCAGGGTGGCGTCCTCTGGGGCGAGGCCGGGCGGGAGCGAGGTGAAGACCCGGGAGCGGCCACCGGGCAGTCCGATGATCACCAGTACGCCGCGCGAGGAGCAGAAGTAGTGGGCGGCGTCGTGCTTGAGCGGGCCGTCCACGTAGGCGTCGACCAGCATGAAGGTGTTGGGGTAGGTGAGGCCGTCGAAGCTGAGGCCGAGCAGCTCCCGGACGGTGCTGCCGGCGCCGTCGCAGCCGAGCACGTACGCGTACTCGTCGCTGTGCTCGGTGCCGTCGGCGTCGCGCAGCACGGCGACCACGTGGTCCGGGCGCTGTTCCAGGGCGATGAGCGCGGTGCCGCGCTCGACCCGGCCGCCGAGGCGGGTGACGGCCTCGCCGAGGAGGTCCTCGATCTCGGGCTGGGGGAGGATCACCGGCTGGGCGCGACCGGTCAGGTCGAGCGTGGCGATCGGGCGGCCCTCGGAGTAGTAGTGGAAGGCGTCGACGGGCAGGCTGCGGGCGGCGGTCGCGGCCGGGTCGGCGAGCCGGCGCAGCACCTCCAGGGTGCGCGGCCACACCAGCAGGGCCTTGCTGAGCGGGGAGGGCGCGGGGGCGCGGTCGACGACCTCGATGTCGACGCCGCGGCGCAGCAGTTCGGCCGCGGAGGTGAGCCCGACCGGGCCGGCGCCGACGATCAGTACGGGCCGTCTGCCGGTGGGGCGGGGGGCGGTGGGGTCGGCGCTGCTGGTCACGTCTCTTCTCTCGTGCTCGTACGGGGCGTGGGCGTGGGCGGGGGCGTGGGCCGGGCCGCACGCCGGCGTGCGGGCGGCGCTGCGGTTCGGGCGCGGGTGGCTGAAACTCGCGGTGGCTCGGCGGTGGCTCGGCGGTGGCTCGGCGGTGGCTCGATCGCGAGGCGGCTCGGGTGAGATGGCTGGAACGGGCGCGGTGGCTGGAACGGGCCGTGGCTCAGGCGCGGTGCCAGCGCAGCAGGCTGCTGCCGATCGACATGCCGCCGCCGAAGCCGGAGAGCAGCACCAGGTCGCCGTCGCGCAGTTCGCCGGACCGGTTGGCGGCGTCGAGGGTGATCGGGATGGACGCGGCGCCGGTGTTGCCGTACTCGGCGACGGTCAGGTGGGTGCGGGCGCGCTCCAGGCCGAGCGAGGGCAGGATGTCGGCCAGCATCCGGCCGTTGGCCTGGTGCGGCACGAAGTGGTCGACCTCGGCGCCGGTACGGTCGGCCTGGCGGAGCAGTTCCTTGATGGAGAGCGGCAGTTGGTCGATGACGAAGTCGCGGACGGCCCGGCCGTCCATCGCGAACCAGTGGGCGCCCTCGGCGAGGCTCTCGACGGAGGCGGGGCGGCGGCTGCCGCCGGCCGGCACCCGGATGGTGCGGTGGAGGCCGCCGTGGGTCTCCAGCCGGGAGGTGTGGATGCCGTAGCCGTCCGGGACGGGGCCGAGCACCACGGCGCCGGCACCGTCGCCGAACAGGACGGCGGTGCGGCGGTCGGCGGGGTCGATGATCCGGGAGTAGACGTCGGCGCCGATCACCAGGGCGTGGCCGCCGTCGGCGATCAGACGGTGGGCGGTGTGCAGGGCGAAGGCGAAGCCGCTGCAGACCGAGTTGAGGTCGAAGGCGGCGGCCTGCTCGGCGCCGATGAGGTCCTGCACGATGGCGGCGGTGGCGGGCTGCGGGTGGTCGGGCGTGGAGGTGGCCACCACGATGTGGTCGAGCTGGCCGGGGCGGATCCCGGCGTTGCCCAGGGCGGCCCGGGCGGCGTGGGCGGCGAGGTCGGAGGTGGCCTCGCCGGCGGCGACGTAGCGCCGTTCGGTGATGCCGGTCTTGCGGTGGATCCACTCGGCGGTCACGCCGGCCCGGGAGCCGATCAGGGTGTTGTCGACGGCGTTCGCGGGCAGGTAGGACCCGGTGCCGAGGATGCCGGTGGACGACGCGTGCTCCTGCGCTGTCTGCATGATCGATAGAGTATCAGAGGCCTGACTTAGGTCAATGCCTTAGCTAGTATCGCGATATTAATGAATGGGTGATCTATAGACTGTGTCCGAAGCATGAGACGCGGGGTCGGGCGAGCCGGGCCCGGACATGGGAAAGGCCGCCCCCTCGGCGCCCCGGGTGGTGATCGGGCGTCCAGGGGGCGGCCTTCCGCCCGGTGCTGTGTCGGTGCCGTACGACTCAGTCGGTCTTGCGCAGTGCCGCCGCCGAGCGCTCCAGCAGCTGACGCAGCTGCGCCTGCTCGTTGTCGTCGAAGGCGTCGGTGAGCCGCTTCTCCACCCCGCGGGCCAGCGTGTCGGCCTTCTTCGACAGCGCACGGCCGGAGCGGGTGAGCTTGGCCACCAGCACCTTCTGGTGCACGCTCGATGTCTCACGGGTGATGAGGCCCTTGTTCTCCAGGTTGGTCAGGATCGTCGTCATGGTCTGCGGCGTGACCATGCACTCCCGGGCCAGCTGGGCCCCGGACATCCCGGAGGACTGCTGGAGCACGAGCAGGGTGACGTACTGCGGGACCGTCAGGTCGACGGTGCGCAGCGCGCGGGTCTTCTCGCCGATCAGCGCCTGCTCGGCCCGCTTGATGGCATGGCCCAGGCGGTCGTGGAAGTCGAGTGGCGCCGAGTTCGGCTGGTTGGAACTGTTTTCGGTCACAGTGATCGCATCCCTGGCTGCCCCCCGCTGCGGATTATTCGGACTTTAAGGTACATCAGTGGGCTGATCAGTCGCTACGTACGAAACTGATTCGCGCCGACCGGGTCGGCGCCCGGGGCGGTCACCGCCGCCACGGCGCGCCCGAGCAACGAGCGGAACACCACCACTTCCTCCGCCAGGAACGAGCTGACCAACCGCTGTTCGGCGGTGTGTTCGGCCGCCTCTCCCCGGACCGCCAGCGTCCGCCCCTCCTCGGTCAGACGCGCGGTGAACACGTGCGAGTGGACCGAGGAGACCTGTCGGCGGACCAGTCCGCGCGCCTCCAGGGAGGCGAGCCGGGTGGCCATGGTCTGAGGGGTGACCAGGCAGTGCCGGGCCAGCTGCGCCCCGGAGGCGTCCGGGTGTTCGGCGAGGACCCGCAGGGTGAGGTACTGCGGCACGGTGAGGCCGACCGTGCGCAGCGCCCGGCCGCGCGCGGCCATCATGGTCTGCTCGCACTGCTTGAGGAGGTGCCCCAGCCTTCGGGAGGGCACGTCCTGGTCGGTGGGAGCCACGGGGCCTCCTCGGTGGTGGGAACCTGAACTGCTACTCAGGACTTTAATACTTTGTAGAGCCCTGAGTTACAACTCCGAAAACGAACTCGTCTGCGGGGAAGGTCAGTAGCGGGTTCCGACCGGGGCCGGGAGGGAGTCCAATTCAGCCAGATCGGTGCTGTTCAGCTGCACCTCGGCGGCCGCCGCGTTCTGCTCGATGTGGATCCGGCGGGTGCTGCCCGGGATCGGCACCACGTGCTCGCCCTGGGCCAGTGTCCAAGCCAGCGCGACCTGGGCGGGGGTGGCCCCGTGCCGCGCGGCGATCTCCCGGATGCCGTCCGCGATCCGCAGGTTCTGCTGGCGCGCCTCCTCCTGGAAGCGCGGCAGCCGGGCTCGGAAGTCATCCTGGTCAGGGGCGTTCCCGCCGTCGAAGCGGCCGGCCAGGAAGCCTCGGCCGAGCGGGGAGAACGGCACGAAGGCGGCGCCGTGGGCGGCGCACCAGGGCAGCACCTCGGCCAGGGGGTCGCGGCTCCACACCGACAGCTCGGACTGCACCGCGCCGACCGGGGCGATCGCGTGCGCCTCGTCCAGCTGCGCCGCGGAGACCTCGGAGAGCCCCAACTGCACGATCTTGCCCGCCTGCTGGAGTTCGGCCAGGGCGCCCCAGCTCTCCGCCAGCGGGATCCGCGGGTCGACCCGGTGCAGGTAGTAGAGGTCGATCCGGTCGGTGCCCAGCCGTCGCAGCGAGCCCTCCACCGCGGCGCGCAGGTGCTCGGGCCGGCCGTCGGCGGCCACCTGTACCGAGCCGAGGTGGGAGTCCGGGCCGGCCTTCAGGCCGCCCTTGGTGGCGACCACCACGCGCTCGCGCAGGCCGCCGCGGAGCGCCTCGCCGAGCAACTCCTCGTTGGTGAAGGGGCCGTAGAGGTCGGCGGTGTCGAGCAGGGTGACGCCGCGGTCGACGGCGTGCCGGATGGCGCCGATCGACTCCTCGGCGCTCTGCAGCTGGGAGGTGTACACCCAGTTCATCCCCATGCAGCCCAAGCCGATCGGGCCGACGGCGGGGCCGGCGGTGCCCAGGGTGCGCTGCTGTGCCATGGAAGGTCTCTCCTCGTGATGGGTGTGGTGCGGTGTGGTGAGTGCGTTCGGTCGGTCGTGGAGCCGTGGAGCCCTGGAGCCGTGGAGTCGTGGAGCTCTGCGGTGGCTGAATGGTGACGGGAAGTCAGTACCGCGAGCCGACCGGCGCCGGGGCGGAGTCCAGCTCGGTGAGGTCGGCGTCGGACAGCCGCAGGTCGGCGGCGCCGGCGTTCTCGGCGAGGTGGCCGGGGCGCTTGGTGCCGGGGATCGGGACGACCTGCTCGCCCTGGGCGAGGGTCCAGGCCAGTGCGACCTGCCCCGGGGTGGCGCCGTGCCGGTCGGCGACCCGTCGCAGCGTCTCGACGATGGCGAGGTTCGCGGCGAAGGCCTCCCGGGCGAAGCGCGGGTTGGCGGTGCGGTAGTCGTCCGGGGCGAAGGCGTCCGGACTGGTGTAGCCGCCGGTGAGGAAGCCGCGGCCGAGCGGGGAGTACGGGACGAAGGCGGCGCCGTGGGCCGAGCACCAGGGCAGCACGTCGGCGAGCGCCTCCCGGCTCCACAGCGACAGTTCGGTCTGCACGGCGGCGACCGGGTGGACGGTCTGAGCGGTCTCCAGCTCCTCGATGCCGACCTCGGACAGGCCGATGCCGCGGACCAGGCCGGCCTCGACCAGCTCGGCCATCGCGCCCCAGGACTCGGCCAGCGGGACGTCCGGGTCCACCCGGTGCAGGTAGTACAGGTCGACGTGGTCGGTGCCGAGGCGCTTGAGTGAGGCGCGGATCGAGGCGTGGATGTGCTCGGGGCGGCCGTTGCGGTACATCGGCCGGTCCGGCTCCATGACCAGCCCGACCTTGGTGGCCAGCACGGCGCGCTCGCGGCGGTCGGCCAGCGCGCGGCCGAGCAACTCCTCGTTGGTGAACGGGCCGTAGACGTCGGCGGTGTCGATCAGGGTGATGCCCTGGTCGAGGGCGCGGTGGACCACCTCGACGGAGGCGGCCTCGTCGTAGCCGCCGGTGGTGTAGAAGGCGGTCATCCCCATGCAGCCGAGGCCGATGGCCCCGACGGCGAGGCCGGTGGGGCCGAGTTGGCGGTTGTGCATGATCTCTTCCTTCGGGATGCGGGATGCGGGATGCGGGATGCGGGGAGCGGTCGGAGGGTCAGCCGGTGTTTCGGAGGGTTCGGCGGGTTCGGAGGAGGCCGAAGGCGGAGCGGTCCGGGCGGGGCGGCGGGTTCACCGCGCCCCTCCCGGACCGGTCGCTCGGGTCTGGCTGGTCGGGTCTGGCCGGCTGCGTCGGGGTCAGCGCCCGGCGCCGACCGGCTCGGGGGCCTGCTCGGCCTCCGGGGCGGTCACCGCGGCCGACGCGGCGGCCTTGCGGTCGCGGAGCATCACGGCGATCAGCGGTGCGCTGAGTGCGGCGACGCCGGCCAGGATCCACAGCACGGTGCGCAGCGCGTCGGTGTAGCCGTCGGCGAGGAAGGTGTGGAAGGCCTCGCGGCCGGCCGCGGCGACGCCGGACTCCGGGTCGGCGAGGTTGCCCTGGGCGACCTTGGCGGCCAGGCCGTCCGGGTTGCCGGTGAAGCCGCTGCCGTAGGAGCCGAGGTCCTTGGAGACGTTGGAGCTGACCAGGCTGACCAGCACCGAGCCCATGCCGGCGATGGCGATGGCCTCGCTGGCCAGCCGCATGGTGTTGAACATGCCCGCGGCCATACCGGCGCGCTCCGGCGGGACGGAACCGATCGCGGCGCCGTCCAGCAGGCCGAAGGAGATGCCGACGCCGGTGCCGATGATCAGGAACGGGCCGATCAGACCGGCCACGCCGATGCCGGGGTGGATGGTGGTGAGCCAGGCGGCGCCACCGGCGACCAGCAGCAGGCTGACGGCCAGCAGGGTGCGGACGGAGATCTTCTGGGCGAGGCGCCCGGCGATGATCGGGAAGACCAGCACCGGGGCGGTGAGCAGCAGCATCACGGCGCCGGCCTCGGAGCTGCTGAAGCGGTTGGCGCCCATGAAGTAGGAGGGCAGGAAGACCAGCAGGCAGACGAAGCCGAAGGCGAGCGCGACAGGGACGAAGCAGATCGCGACGAAGCGGCCCTGGGTGAACAGGGTCATGTCGAACATCGGGCGCTCCTGGCGCAGTTCGACCAGGACGAAGAGCGCGAGCAGCAGCACGAAGCCGGCCAGCAGGCCGAGCACGACGGGGCTGGTCCAGCCCTGCTGGGGGCCCTCGACCATGGCGAGGGTGACCAGCGCGAGGCTGGTGGTGAAGGTGACGGTGCCGCCCCAGTCGACGCCGCGGGCGCCCGGGTCACGGGACTCGGCGATGCGCGGCAGGGCCAGCAGCAGCGCCAGGTCGATCGCCGCGTGCAGCAGGAAGACCGAGCGCCAGCCGAAGGAGGAGACCAGCAGGCCGGAGGTGGAGGGGCCGAGCGCGAGTCCGACGCCGAAGGAGGATCCGAGGACGCCGAAGGCCTTGGCCTGGGCGGGGCCGGAGAAGGTGGTGGCGAGCACGGCGCTGCCGGCGGTGAGCACCGCGGCGGCGGCCGCACCGGCCAGCAGGCGGGCGCCGTCCAGCAGGTAGATGTTGCTGCTCAGGCCGCTGACCAGGGAGCAGAGGCCGAAGAGGGTGATGCCGATGCCCAGCATTCTGCGGCGGCCGACCAGGTCGGCGATGGCGCCGCAGGCGAGCATGAAGCTGGCGAAGGTCAGGTTGTAGCCGTTGACCACCCACTGGAGCGGTCCGAGGCCGGCGCCCAGGTCGGTGGCGATCTTCGGCAGGGCCACCGAGGCGCCGGTGAGCGAGGCGGGGAGCAGCCCGCCGGCGATGCACACCGCGGCGAGCGTGGTGCGTGGGTAGCTCTTCATGGGTCGATGACTCCGATGTCGAAGGTGTCGATGAGTTCGATTGGCAGCAAGAACCCTGTTCGGTATCAGGGTCCTTACTCATGACAGGGGACGCTATAGGCTCGCCGAGTAGGGCGTCAAGGCGGTCGGTCGTCCAGGATCGGGATTCTTGAGTAAGTCTTGATCTGAAACAGGGTCGTAAGCTGTCTACGAATGCTGATACTGTCCTGCCGTCTGGCTTCCCGTCAGGAAGGCGGGAGGGGACTGTTATCCGGGCCTTGTTGCCTGGTCAGAGACGCGCGGCACGCGCACTTCATGTGATGGGGGCATTGACATGACGCATCGGACCGAGGTTCTGTACCTGGTCGGCGACCGCTTCGGGGCGCTTGCTGCGAACGAGGGCGTGGCCACCGCCGGAGGGTTCGTCAAGGAGCTGCAGGCGGGGCGCTACAGTGACCCCGAGCTCCGCCTGACGCTCATCAACGGCCAGGGCATGAGCTCCTACGAGTGGGACTGGGTGGCCCGTGAGATCACCCGTTACGGCGCGGGCGACCGGATCTCGGTGCCCGAACTGATGCCGAGCCTGGCCTTCCGGGACGAGGCGCACAAGCACCGCCAGCAGAACGTCCTGATCGCCGGCCTGCGCCAGATCGACGCACTCCGCTACCAGGCGGACCTGAGACTGGACAACGACAACGAACTGCTCCTGGACCACACCACGGGCCAGCACATCCAGGGCATGATCATCATCGAGGCGGCGCGCCAGATGTTCCTGGCCGTCACCGAGCGGTTCTACGCCTCGGCCTGGCCGGAGCGGCAGTACTACTACGTGATCAAGAGCTTCGACACGGACTTCGAGAACTTCCTGTTCCCGCTGGACGCCACCGTCGACTACGAGATCCTCAGCGCGAGCATCGACAACCCCGAGCGGCTCTCCTTCGGCGTCGAGATCGCCGTCAACCAGGGCGGCGCCCGCGCCTCGCTCTCCCGGGTCGAGTTCACCGCCTTCGAGAGCGACCTCATCTCGCAGAAGGAGGGCAAGCGCGCGGCCCGCACCGTCGAGCAGGTCCGGCTCGCCCGTACCGAGCAGGAGCGCGACGGCGAGCAGGAGCGTGACGGCGCGCAGGAGCACGAGGGCGAGCTGGCCGGCGCCGGCTCGCGCTGACCGTACCGACCGCACCCGGACGCCATGACGAACACCAGGAGCACCCAGTGACCCTCCCGATCGGCCCCGCGGCCTTCTTCGACGTCGACGAGACCTTGATCACCGTCAAGAGCATGTTCGACTTCCTGGCCTTCCGGTACCAGGTCGAGGGCAGGCCGGAGTCCGACTACGCACGGGACCACGGCGCGCTGCGCCGACTGGCGGAGCAGGGCGTGCCGCGCGAGGAGGTCAACCGGGCGTACTACCGGCTGTTCGCCGGCGTCCGGGAGGCCGAACTCGCCGACCAGGGCGAGGAGTGGTTCCGGCGGCGCAGCACGGCGGGGGAGCTCTTCCACGCCCCCGCCCTGGCCGCCTTCCGGCACCACACCGAACAGGGCCACCACACCGTCCTGGTCTCCGGGTCCTTCCCCGGCTGCCTGGACCCGATCGCCCGGCACGTCGCCGCCGACACGATCCTGTGCAGCCGCCCGCTGGTGGCCGACGGGATCCTCACCGGCGAACTGGAGCAGCCGATGATCGGCGCGGCCAAGGCCGCCGCCGCCCGCGAACTGCTCCACCTCAACGGCTACGACCCGGCGCGGTGCCACGCCTACGGCGACCACTCCTCCGACCTCGACCTGCTCCGGCTCGTCGGCCACCCGACGGTGGTGGGCGAGGACCCGGTGCTCACCGAGCACGCCGACCGCGAGGGCTGGAGCCGGCTGCCCGGCCTCGGCCGGGTCGCGGCCCGGCACTGACCGACCACCCCTCCCCGCGCCCGCCCGGGTCCCCCCGGCCCGGGCGGGCGCCCCCCCGAACGACCGCGTGGCTCGTCCGCCCGACGGTTCAACGGCAGCAGTCCACGCAGCGGTTCATGCAGCGATTCAAGAAGTAGTCCAGCAGCAGCAGTCCACGCAGCACCAGTCCAAGCAGTAGTCCAGCAGCAGCTCGACAGCACAGCAGCCAGGAGGCTTTCCATGCGCGCCATTCGTTTCGACAGCTACGGCGGCCCCGAGGTCCTGACCCTCGTCGACGTGGAGATCCCCGAGCCCGGAGCGGGCGAGGTGTCGATCGACGTCGAGTACGCGGGCGTCAACTTCGCCGAGGTGATGTTCCGCCGCGGCCAGTTCCAGCCCGGCACCCCGCACGTCCCCGGCCTGGAGGTCACCGGCACCGTCCGCGCCGTCGGCGAGGGCGTGACCAGTCTGCGCCCCGGCCAGCGCGTCTCCGCGATCACCCTGGCCGGTGGCGGCTACGCCGAGGTCGCGGTGGCCCGCGAGCGGCTGACCGTCGCCCTCGACGGCGAGCTGGACGCCATCCCCGCGCCGGTCGCCGCCGCCTTCCCCTGCAACCTGCCGGTCTCCTGGGCGATCCTGCACGACGTGGCCCGGGTCCGCGAGGGCGAGAGCGTCCTGGTGCTGGCCGGCGCCGGCGGCGTGGGCAGCGGCGCCGCCCAGATCGCCCGCAACCTGGGCGCCGGTGCCGTCTACGGCGCGGTGAGCACCGCCGACAAGGCCGCGTTCGCCAAGGAGAAGTTCGGCTACGACGAGGTGCTCACCTACGACGAGCTGGAGCAGCGCATCCCGGAGCTGACCGGCGGCCGCGGCGTCGACATCCTGCTGGACTCCATCGGCGGCCCGGTCCGCGCCAAGGCGCTGGACCTGCTGGCTCCGCTCGGCCGTCACGTGGTCTTCGGCAACGCCTCGCAGCAGGACCACACCTACGAGGCCAACCAGATGTGGTACACCGCCAAGACGGTGGCCGGCTACAACATCGGCGGCCTCGCCGACCAGCAGCCCGACCTGGTCCACGGCCACCTGGTGGAGGCCGCCCGCCAGCTCGTCACCGGGGCCGTCCGGATCGAGACCACCGAACTCGCCCTGGAGGACGCGGTGAAGGCCCACGAGATCCTCGAAGGTCGCGACTCCACCGGCAAGTTCGTGCTGCGCGTCAAGGCCTGACACCTCCCCGGCCTGTCTCCCGGGGCCATCTCTCCGGGCCATCTCTCCGGGCCGCCTCTCGGGGCCGCCTCCGCCACCGGCGGAGGTGGCCCTTCGCCGTACCGACGGCCCCCGCCCCTGCCGGCCGGTACTCCGTTCGCCGTGCCCCCGACGGCCACTCCGGGTTACGGTGACCGAACGAAGCGAACCGGCGTGAACCAGTGAGAACCCCGGCACACCGAATCCGACGAACCGAACCGGAGCGGCCGAATGGACGAGGGCGGGTCGATGGTACGAGTGACGGACGGGCGCAGGCCGCGCCGACTGGCACGGACCGCCCTGCTGTGCGCGGTGGCGGCCGTCGTGGTGCTCGCGTTCGCCGGCCCGCACGGGCTGCTGGTGCTGCTCGCCGAACTCGTCGGGCTGGCGGTGGCCGCCGTCGGCGCCTGGTGGACGATCACCCGACGGGCCCTCGCGCGCGTGCTCGGGGTGGTCCTGGCCCTCGGCGCACCGGTCGCCGTTCTGGTGCTCGCCTACAGCGCCGAGGTGCTGCTGCTCACGGTGGTCGCAGTGGCCCTGTGGCTCGCCGCGCTCGCCGTCGCCCGCGCCGCGCTGCGCGCCGCCCGGCCACCGCGGCCGATGCCGGTGCGGGAGACCCCGCCGCCGCGGCAGCCAGTCCTGATCATGAACCCGAAGTCCGGCGGCGGAAAGGTCGAACGCTTCGACCTGGTCCGGCGGGCCGAGGACCTGGGCGCCCGGGTGGTGCTGCTCGACCCCGCCGCGCCGCAGGACGTCGCCGAACTCGCCCGCCGGGCCATCGCCGAGGGCGCCGACCTGCTCGGCGTGGCCGGTGGTGACGGCACCCAGGCCCTGGTCGCGGCCGTCGCCGCCGAACACGGCCTGCCGTTCCTGGTCGTCTCGGCCGGCACCCGCAACCACTTCGCGATGGACCTCGGCCTCGACCGCAACGACCCCGCCACCTGCCTCGATGCGCTGCGCGACGGCGTCGAACTCACCGTCGACCTGGGCCGGGTCGGCGACCGGACCTTCGTCAACACCGTCTCCTTCGGCGCCTACGCGGAGATCGTGCAGCGCCCCCAGTACCGCGACGCCAAGACCGCCACCGCCCTGGACACCCTGCCCGACCTGCTGCTCGGCGACGCCGGCCGCAACCTCACCGCCCGGGCCGACGACCACCGCATCGACGCCCCGCAGGCCCTGCTCATCAGCAACAACCCCTACGCCGCCCCCAACCCGGTCGACCTCGGCCGCCGCCCCCGGCTGGACGCGGGCGTCCTCGGCGTGCTCGGCATCCGCGTGGACGGCGCCGCCCAGGCCGCCGAACTCGCCCTGCTCGGCGAGCGGGCCGGTGGACTGACCCTGCTGGCGGCCCGCCGGGTCACCGTCGACGCCGACGCTCCGGAGATCCCGGTCGCCGTCGACGGCGAGGCCCTGACCCTGCCCACCCCGGTCGTCTGCACCGTGGACCACCGGGCTCTGCGGGTCCGCGTCCCGCGCGAGCGCCCCGGCGCCGACCCGGACCAGCAGGCCCGCTCCCGCCGGCTGGACTGGCGAGACGTCACGCGCCTGGCCCTCTCCCGGGCGGACTCCGCGGCGCCCTCCGCCGGAACCGGTGGCCGCCGGTGACCGCCCCCGTCCTGCGCGACCTCGCCGCGCTCGACGGCGCCGTCTACGCCGCCGTCGCCGCCACCCCCACCCCCACCCTCGACACCGCCCTGCGCACGCTCTCCCGGGCCGCCGACCACTCGAAGATCAACCTCTCCATCGCGGCGGCCCTCGCCCTCGTCCCCGGCCGGTACCGCCGCGCCGGAGCGGTCGGCGCGGCCGCCGTCGCCCTCGCCTCCTTCAGCGCCAACATCCTCGGCAAGCAGCTCGTCCGCCGCCCCCGCCCGGACCGCGAGGCCGCGCGGGTCGTCGTGGGGCGCCAGGTGCCGATGCCGGTCTCGGCCTCCTTCCCCTCCGGACACACCGCCTCGGCCTTCGCCCTGACCACCGCCGTCGGCACCCTCCTGCCCGCCACCGCCGTCCCGCTCGGACTCCTCGCCTGCGCCGTCGGCTACTCCCGGGTGCACACCGGCGTCCACTACCCGGGCGACGTCCTGGCCGGCGCCCTGCTGGGCAGCGGCTGCGCGGGAGTCGTGCTCGCGGCGGCCCGGCGGAGTGCCTACGGTCGAGCCGTCACGCCCCCCCGGGGAGGACGAACGAAGGCCGCACCGCCGCTCGGGAGTTGACGGACCACGGGTCAGCGCGCCGTGCCTCGGCGCGACGGCCTTCGGCACCAGCGTGGACGAGCGGACCGCCACCGCGATCCGCACCGTCTGGACACCGCGGACAACCCCTAAGGCGCGAGCCCCGCGACGTCGATCGCGGCCAGCCGGTCCGGGTCCAGCAGGACGTACGCCCGGCTGATCCGGCCCGCCCGGACGGCCAGGCCCAGCAGCGCGACCGGCCCGCCGTCCCGGGTGAGCAGGGCGCCCGGGGCGCCGTTGACCAGCACCGGGGTGAACGCCGGCCCGCCCTGGCGGAGCGTCACGGCGCGCTCCGCCACCCGCTGGGCGCCGCGGAACACCGCCGTGGCGGCGGGGAGCGGGCGCCCGCCGTCCGCGCGCAGCTCCGCCTCCGGCTCCAGGACGGCCGTCAGCGCCGCCGGGTCGCCGTCCCGCAGCGCCGTACCGAAGGCCTCGACCAGCCGGCGGCGGACGGCCGGGCTGCCGTCGGCATCCGCCTCCCGGGCCCCCTGCGTCCGGCGGCGGGCCCGCTCGGCGAGCTTGCGGGTGTCCGCGGTGCTCCGGTCGAGGGCGGTCGCGATCTGGTCGACGTGCAGACCGAACACGTCGTGCAGCACCAGCGCGACCCGCTCGGCGGGGGCCAGCTCCTCCAGCGCGACCAGCAGCGCGAGCCCGACCGACCCGCCCGGCGCCGCCGCACCCGCCCGCCCCACCACCACGTCCGGCAGCCGCCCCCCACCCCGCCCCTCCGTCCCCGCGCCGCGCGACTCCAGCCGACTCAGACAGACCCGGGCGGTCACCGTGGTCAGCCACGCCGCGAGGTCCGCCACCTCCTCCGGATTGATCCGCCCGAGCCTGACCCACACCTCCCGCACGGCCTCCCCGGCCTCAGCGTGCGAGCCCAGCAGCGGATACGCGAGGGCCCTCATCCGTGGCCGGAGGTGCTCGAACTGGCCTGGCTGCCGGTCCTGGTCGGGCACGGTCGCACTCCTCGGTCCGCAGCGGGCGTCCCCGGTGACGCCCGGCCGTGGCTGGACCTTACTCGGAGAAGCAGGGTGATCACACGGGGTGTCACCGGGGCAATCTTCGGGGGCGATCCGACGGTCGGCCGGAGGGGGCGGGGCGGCCGTCGTGCTGTCCGGCGATCTTCGCGCGGTGGGCGAACCCGGCGGGCCGCAGCAGACCGGGCGCCCGTGCACCGTCCGGGTGGGCTGACGTCGGCCGTGGGTCAAGGGTGGGGCCAGGCCCACCCCGGGTCGGGGTGCAACTGGATTCTGCCGCCGGCCCGCCGTCCCTAGATTCGATCACGAGCCGCCCGGAGTGGGTGGCCGTGGGGCGGAAGCGGGGAGGGCGTCGTGCGGGACGCGGGGGAGGCGCCGGCGTTGCGGCTGGCCGCACTACCCGGGCCGGTTGCGCGGGCTGCCGGCCGCGAGGGTGGACGCCCGGACCGGGGAGCTGCTGGCGGTGCTGGGGCTGGACGGGGCCGGGCACACGCCGGTGGTCGACTACTCCACCGGCGTGCGCAAGAAGATCGGGCTGGCGACGGCGCTGCTCGCACCGGCGAACCGGAGCTGGTTCCCGGCGCTGTACCTGCCGCAGGCGTGGCGGGTGCCGGTGGCGTCCGGTTTCATCCCGTTGGGCACGGTCTGCTTCGTCGGGGTGTACCGGCTGATCCGCGCCGAGCACGCGGCGGGGCAGGCCGCCGAGCACGCGGCGGAGCACCCCGGGCGCCCAGGGCATGCCGGGCACCCCGCGCACGACTCCGCAACGGGCAGCTGAGGGAGGCCCGTTGCAGGCCCCCGAACCCGGCGCCCCGACCCGAATGCCATCATGATCGTCGTCCCGCACCCGACCCGACCGGAGGCCCCGTGAGCACCCCGCAGTCCCGAGGCGCCGAGGCGCTGCGCACCGCCGCCCGCGCGCTCGGGCGCCTGGCCGTCCTCACGCTGCTCGTCCCGGTCGGCGCGGTGCTGGCCGTGCTCTACCTGGTCTCGTTCCTGCTCTGGGGCTGCCTCGGGATGGTCCCGCTGTTCCCGGCGGTGACCCGGGTGGTCCGCTCGCTGGCCGGGGCCGCCCGGTGGGCCGCCGGCCACTGGTCGCAGGTGCCCGTACCGGTGCCGTACGTGCCGCGCCCGGCGCTGGAACGCACCCTGCACGGCTGGTTCTGGACCGGCCACGACTACCACAAGAACCGCTGGTTCGCGGGCTACGCACTCAAGTTCCGCTGGCTCTGGAACGACCCGGCGACCTGGCGGGACGCCGGCTGGGTGCTCGTCGATCCGCTGGTCGGCGGCGGTCTCGCGGCCGGGCCGGTGCTGCTGTCCGGCTACGGCCTGTACGGGTTGGCGCAGCCAGTGCTGCCCGAACCCGGCCTCGGCTACGGCCTGTTGCCGCTGCCCGGGCTGCTCGGCCCGCTCATCGGCCTGCCTCTGGTGGCGGCCGGCCTCGCCCTCGCCGGGCCCACGCTGCACCTGCACGGCCGGTGGACCCGCTCCCTGCTCGGCCCCACCGAGAAGTCCCGGCTGGCCCAGCGGGTGGAGCAGCTCACCGAGATCCGGCTGGACGCCACCGAGGCCCAGGCCGCCGAACTGCGCCGGATCGAACGGGACCTGCACGACGGCGCCCAGGCCCGGCTGGTCGCGGTCAGCCTGCGGCTCGGCGCGGTGGTGCCGTTGATCGACCGCGATCCGGAGAAGGCCAAGCAGGTGGTGACGGACGCGCAGGAGAACGTCACCCAGGCCCTCCAGGAGCTGCGGGACCTGGTGCGCGGCATCCACCCGCCGGTGCTCGCCGAACGCGGCCTGGCGGAGGGCATCCGGGCGCTGGCGCTGGACGTGCCGCTGCAGGTGGAGGTCCGGGCCGAACTGCCGGGCCGGGCCGAGGCGCCGGTGGAGTCGGCGGTGTACTTCGTGGTCAGCGAGGCGCTCACCAACGCGGTGAAGCACGGCGACGCCCGGCACGCCACGGTGGAACTCAGCCACGCCGCCGGGCTGCTGCGCGCCGAGGTGGCCGACGACGGCCGGGGCGGCGCGGACCCGGCCGGGGGCAGTGGCCTGCGGGGCATCCAGCGCAGGCTGGCGGTGTTCGACGGTACGCTCACGCTGACCAGCCCCCCGGGGGGCCCGACCAGGCTGATCATGGAGCTGCCGTGCGTGTTGTCCTCGCCGAGGACCTCGTCCTGCTGAGGGACGGACTGGAACTCCTGCTGAGCGCCCACGGGCACGACATCGTCGCCGCCGTGGAGAGCGGTCCGGAACTGGCCGCCGCCCTCGCCGAACACCGGCCGGACATCGCGGTGGTGGACGTCCGGCTGCCGCCGACGTACTCCGACGAGGGGCTGCAGGTCGCACTGGCCGCCCGCCGGGAGCAGCCCGGCCTGCCGGTGCTGGTGCTCTCCCAGCACGTCGAGCAGCTCTACGCCCGGGAGCTGATCGCCGATGGTGCGGGCGGCGTCGGCTACCTGCTCAAGGACCGGGTCTCCAAGGCGGACCAGTTCGTGGACGCCGTGCACACCGTCGCGGCCGGTGGCACCGTCATGGACCCCCAGGTCATCACCCGGCTGCTCGCCCGCAACGCCTACGACGAACCGCTCGCCATGCTCACCCCGCGCGAGCGGGACGTCCTCGCGATGATGGCCGAGGGCCGCTCCAACGCGGCGATCGCCCAGCGGCTGCACTTCAGCGAGGGCGCGGTCAGCAAGCACACCTCCAGCATCTTCGCCAAGCTGGCCCTGGGTGCCTCGGACGACGACAACCGCCGGGTCCTGGCGGTGCTGGCCTACCTGGACGGGACGCGCCCCGCGTAGGAAGTCGGACCGGCCGACTTCCCCTACGAAGCCGCCCCCGCTTCCCGGCTCCGCTTCCCGCTCCCGCTTCCCGCCCCCGCTTCCCGCTCCCGCCCCCGCTTTCCGGCTCCGGGCCAGCAGCGGGCTCGGGTGGTGGAAGGACTCGGCGGCAGGCCCCCTTCGCGCGGTGGTGGCCGCCGACCGGGTGACACGGGTTTGACCGCCGCGCGACCACGGAACGACTTCCCGCCGTACCGGCAGCGGCGCGGCCCCGGCCCGTGCCCGAACCCGAGGGGTGGCATGGCGACCGCAAGTTCCCAGGAGGCTCCCCGGAAGGCGAGGGCGCTCACCCTCGCCCGGCGGCCCAAGCTCTGGCTCTTCCCCGGCGTGCTGTGCTCCCTGGTGGCCGTGCTGCTCTCGCTGCTCTACCTGGGCGGCATCGTCAACCCGATGGGGCACCTGCACCGGCTGCCGATCGCCCTGGTCAACGCCGACCAGGCCCCGCCGCCGGCGGGCCAGCCGGTCAACCTCGGCACCCAGCTGACCCGCGCGGTGATCGCGGGCACCCCCGGCGACACCGTCCACTGGAGGCAGGCCGACGAGGCCGGTGCCCGCGACCTGCTCGCCTCCGGCAAGGTCTACGGCGTGCTGCTGGTCCCCGCCGACCTCACCGCGAGCGTCACCCGGCTCGCCACCGGCGGAGCCACCGGGCGGCCCACCCTCACCGTCCTCACCAACCCCGGACTGGGCAGCCTCGGCTCCTCGATCGCCGCCCAGATCGCCCAGAACGCCGCCCACCAGGCCTCGGTCGCGGCCGGGAAGCAGCTGCTGGCCGCCGTACCGGCCGCCGGCACCAAGGGCCCGGACACCGGTGCCACCGCCCGGCTGCTGCTCGCCGACCCGTTCGCCGTCACCACCCAGGTCGGCCACCCGATCGGCAGCCACAGCGGACTCGGCCTGAGCGCCTTCTACTACGCCCTGCTCGCCGTCCTGACCGGCTTCATCGGCGGCAACATCATCCACAACGGCGTCGACGGCGCGCTCGGCTACAGCGACAGCGAGATCGGCCCCTGGCACACCCGGCGCCCGACCGTCCCGATCAGCCGCACCCAGACCCTGCTGCTCAAGATGGTGATGACCGCCGGGATCATGCTGGTCACCACCTCCCTGGTGCTGCTCTGCACGGCCGGCGTGCTCGGCATGGACGCCCCGCACCCGGCGCTGCTGTGGGTGTTCGCCTACTGCGCGAGCCTGGCCGTCGGCCTCGGGGTGCAGGCGATCAACGCCGCGTTCGGCGGGATCGGGCAGCTGGTGTCCATGTTCGTGTTCATCGCGCTGGCCCTGCCGTCCTCCGGGGCGACCGTCCCGCTGCAGGCGGTGCCCGGCTTCTACCGCTTCCTCGGCGTCTTCGAGCCGATGCGGCAGCTCAGCGACGGCATCCGGGCGATCCTCTTCTTCGACGCGCGCTCGGACGCCGGACTGGCCCGCGGCTGGACCATGATCGCCGTGGGGGTGGCGCTCGCCCTGGCCTTCGGCTTCGGGATGACCCGCTACTACGACCGCAAGGGCCTGCACCGATGGACGCCCCAGCCCTCCGACTAGGGTCTGTCCGGCGTCGCGCGCCCGGCGAGATCCGCCGACTGACCCCAGCCCTTGGTCACCGGCTCTTGGGCGCCCAGCGGGTGCGGAGGAGCAGCTACTCGGCTTCCTGAGCGGTGCCGGCTTCCTGAGCGGTGCCGGCTTCCTGAGCGGTGCCGGCTTCCTGAGCGGTGCCGGCTTCCTGAGCGGTGTCGATCCGGTCCGTGCGGGTGTAGACGTTCATCGAGTCGCCGCGCAGGAAGCCGACCAGGGTCAGTCCGGTCTCCTCGGCCAGGTCCACCGCCAGCGAGGAGGGCGCGGAGACGGCGGCGAGCACCGGGATGCCGGCCATCACGGCTTTCTGGACCAGCTCGAAGGAGGCCCGGCCGCTGACCATCAGCACCGTGCCGCGGGCCGGCAGCAGGCCCTCGCGCAGTGCGTGGCCCACCACCTTGTCCACCGCGTTGTGCCGGCCGACGTCCTCGCGCAGGCAGAGCAGCCGCCCCTCGGCGTCGAACAGCCCCGCCGCGTGCAGGCCGCCGGTGCTGTCGAAGACCTTCTGGGCGGCGCGCAGCCGCTCGGGCAGCGCGGCCAGCAGCGCGGGGGTGACCCGCAGGCCGTCCCCGGCGACGCTCCACGGCGCGGTGGTGCGCACCGCGTCCAGGCTGGCCTTGCCGCAGAGGCCGCAGGAGGAGGTGGTGTAGAAGTTGCGCTCCAGCGACGCGTCCGGGGCGGGCACCCCGGCGGCCAGCACCACGTCCACCACGTTGTAGGTGTTGCCGCCGTCGGCCGTCGCCCCCGCGCAGTAGCGGATCCCGGCCAGTTGGTCGGCGGCGTGCAGCACACCCTCGCTGACCAGGAAGCCGGCCGCGAGGTCGAAGTCGCTGCCCGGGGTGCGCATCGTCACGGTCAGCGGACGGCCGCCGACCCGGATCTCCATCGGCTCCTCGGCGGCCAGGGTGTCGGGTCGGTGCGAGGGCACGCCCCCGCGCAGCCGGAGCACCCTGCGCGGTACGGTCACTCGGCCCATCGTCGTCGGCTCCTGCCTGTAGCGCCGGTCTGTACGGATGCATCCTCGCGCGTCGCGGTCGGCTCGGCGCGGGCGGGTCCGGCAGGTCCGGCAGGTTCGACGGGTTGGATGGGTTGGACGGGTTGGACGGGTCCGGCAGGTTCGGTTGGTCGGCCTCGGCTACCCGCCGTCCCCCACCGCCAGCACCACCGCGCTCGCCGCGCCGCCCGGCGTCTCGTAGTTCACCGTCTCCCCGGCGTGCCGGCCCAGCAGCGCCCTCCCGAGCGGGCTGTCGTACGTCACCAGGGTCAGCTCCCGCTCCTCGGCCAGCTCGGAGATCTCGACGGTCTCCTCCTCGCCGTCCGAGAACCGCACCGTGACCGTCGACCCCACCCCGATCACGTCCGTGGACGGCGCCCCGGCCACCTCGGCCTCCCGCAGCCGCCCCTCCAGCTCGGCGATCCGCCGGTCCAACCGGGTCACCTCGGACGCCCGCTGCAACTCGTCCGCCGCATCAGCCCGGTCACCCACCGGCTCCTGCCCGCTCAGCGTCGCGGCCACCTCCCCCCGCTCCACCCGCAGCTGCGCCAGCTCCTCCCGCACGGCATGCAGCCCCTCGGCACTGATCGGTTCCGGCCCACCGCTCATCGCAAGCTCCCGGGTCTCTGAGGGAACGCCCAAACACCGGTCGCCTCTCATTACCCCACCCCGCCGAACCCCCGGCAAATCCTCGGCGGGAATCCTCAGACCCGCCCCGGCAGGGCCGCCGGGACGACGGGTTCGAGGAAGGGGCTGGGAGTGCCGTGCCAGGACACCGCGAGCGCCTCCCGGGCCCGGGTGCAGGCCACGAACAGCAGGTTGAGCTCGCCGCTGAGGTCCTCGCGGTGCTGTTGCGGATCGGTGGACTCCGGCGTGAGCGCGGCGCGCATGGGCACCAGGCCGTCGCTGACGCCGACCACGGCGACGCAGCGGAACTCCAGTCCCTTCATCCGGTGCATGGTGCCGATCCGCACCCCGGGGGAGGGCGCGTCGCCCAGCACGTGGGCCGAAGTCCCGGCCTGCTCCAGGGCTTTGGCGATCTCTCGGCCGAACTGGGCGGTCCGGGCGGCGACGCCGATGTCGTCCGGGCCGATACCCGAGGCGATCCACTCCGCGACCCGGGCGACCACGGCCCGGATCTCCTCGGCCTTGTCGGCGTGGCCGCGCGCCTCGGGGTGGGCGCCGTGCAGGGTCGAGTGGTAGCCGACCAGGGAGTCCTCGCCGCCGTCCAGGTCGTCCGGGCGTTCGCCGGTGAGCAGGGACGCGGACCAGCTGAGGATCTCCTGGGTGGTGCGGTAGTTGATCCGCAGCCGGGCGGAGCGTCCGACCACCTGGATCCCGAGCGAGCGCAGCGAGACCTGGTGCCCGTAGATCCGCTGATGGGGGTCGCCGGCCAGGAAGAGGTCGTCCGGTCCGGGCGCGACCAGCGCGCGCAGGAAGCGCCACTGGGCCGGGTGCAGGTCCTGCGCCTCGTCGACGACCACGTGCCGGAACGGGCGGTCGTCCCGTTCGTCGAGCGCCCGCGCGGCCCGCGCGCAGACCTGGAGGAAGGTGATCTCGCCGGCCTGCCGCAGGTCCTGCTCGAACGCGGCCACCGCGCGCCAGAGTTGGGCCCGCTGCAGGGGGCCCAGCGCCGTACCCCGGCCGGAGCGCGGGGTCTTCAGGTACTGCTCGCGGCCCTCGATGGCCTGGGCCAGGACGACCTGGCGCCACTCCTGGTCCAGGAAGACGTCACTGAAGTCGACCCCGAGCCGCCGCCCGACCCGGCCCCAACGGGCCAGCACCGCACGTTGGTTGGAGACGACCCTGAGCGGAGCGCCGCGGCGGGTGCGGCGCAGCACCTCGTTCGCCAGCGCGTCGACGGTGACCACCCGGACCTTCGCCCGGATCCGCCGGTCGGTGACCAGGAGGGTCAGGCAGCGTTCCAGCTCCGCGGCGAGGTCCGTGCTGAAGGTGGTGAGCAGCACCGAGCCGTCCGGGGCGTCCGGCGGCAGTCGGCGGGCCAGGTGGTAGGCCCGGTGCAGGGCCACCACGGTCTTGCCCGTCCCGGGGCCGCCGGTGACCCGGGCCGGCCCGTTGTACGAGCCCCGGTAGGCGACCCGGTACTGCGCCGGGTGCAGGAAGATCCGCCAGGCGTCGAACGGCCGCTCCAGGATCTCCTGCAACTCCTCCGGCCCGTCCACCAGGGCGACCCGGCCGCGCGCGTGGGCCATCGCCGAGACCAGTCCGTCTCCGGGCCGGGCGGTGCTCACGGGGGCCGCCGCCCGCGCGTACGCCTGGACGATCTCGCGGTCGATCTCGGCCGGCTCCATCCCGCTGGCGAGCCCGATCAGCACGTCGAACTGCTGCTCCGGGAGCACCCGGTGGAGCGCCTCCAGGTGTGCCTCGTCGGGCAGCAGCCGGATGATCGGCAGGATCTCCTCGTCGATGCCCAGGCTGCGCAGCACCTTGTCCGAGCGGTCGGCGAAGAGCCGCTCGGGCTCGTCCGAGCCCAGGGCGCGCAGCGACGCGGAAGCGCGTTCCAGGGCGACGTCGTTGCGGATCTCGACGCCCTGGGTGGCGGCGTTCACGGAGGCGCGGTGCTTGACGGCCCAGTCGTTGGCCTTGTCGTGGGGGAGGACCTTCAGCAGCAGGTAGCCGTCGCCGCGGTCGGCCTTGAGGACGACGCCGCGCCAGAAGTCGGTGATCCGTATGGTCCGGATCCGCGGGTCCCGCTGGTTGGTGAGCTTCTCCAGGTGGGTGCCGGCGTGGGTCGTCCCGGTGAACTTCTCGAAGGTCTCGAAGACCCGCCGCTGCACCGACTTCTCCAGCGCCGCGAACTCCATCAGGAAGTCCCGGTGCATCCCCAGCGTCGCCACGCGGGCCCCCTCACGCCTCGGTCCGGTGGCCTTCACTGTACTGGCCCCGATGATCACTCCCGCCGGGGTGCGGACGGCCGCTTTCGCGGCCGGGGTGGTGGGGCGGGCGGCGGGTGAGGGGTGGGCGAGCGAGGGGGCGAGCGAGGGGGCGAGAGATGGGGTGAGCGAGGGGGCGAGCGAGGGGCCGAGAGATGGGGCGAGGGGTGGCGGTGATCACCTTTGGGGGTGGGGTGGTGGGGGAAAGCGCAGGTCGGAGCGGCGGACCGGAGCGGCGGGGGAGGGACCGGCCGTTGGGGCGCGGGCGGGCGAAGCTACCATGTGGGCAACACCCTCAGCTCGAAAGATGGACTTGTGACTGTCAACGACGACGTGTTCACGGACTGGAAGAACCGCGAGGAGATCGCGGAGTCGATGATCCCGATCATCGGGCGGCTGCACCGGGAGAAGGACGTCACGGTCCTGCTCCACAGCCGTTCCCTGGTGAACAAGTCGGTGGTCAGCATCCTCAAGACGCACCGCTTCGCCCGGCAGATAGCCGGCGAGGAGCTCTCGGTCACCGAGACCATGCCGTTCCTGCAGGCGCTCACCACCCTGGACCTCGGCCCCTCGCAGATCGACCTCGGGATGCTCGCCTCGACCTACCGGGCGGACGACCACGGCCTGTCGGTGGCGGAGTTCACCGCTCAGGCGGTCGCCGGTGCCACCGGTGCGAACAAGCTGGAGCGCCGGTCCGCGCAGGACGTCGTGCTGTACGGGTTCGGCCGCATCGGCCGGCTGGTCGCCCGGCTGCTGATCGAGAAGGCCTCGGGCAACGGCCTGCGGCTCAAGGCGATCGTGGTGCGCAACGGTGGTGGCGACGACCTGGTCAAGCGGGCCTCGCTGCTGCGCCGGGACTCGATCCACGGCCAGTTCCAGGGCACCATCACCGTCGACGAGGCGAACAACAAGATCGTCGTCAACGGCAACGAGATCACGGTGATCTACTCCAACGACCCGAGCGAGGTCGACTACACGGAGTACGGGATCAAGGACGCGATCCTGATCGACAACACCGGCAGGTGGCGTGACCGCGAGGGCCTGTCCAAGCACCTGCGCCCCGGCATCGCCAAGGTCGTGCTGACCGCCCCGGGCAAGGGCGACGTCCCGAACATCGTGCACGGCGTCAACCACGACATGATCAAGCCGGACGAGCAGATCATCTCCTGCGCCTCCTGCACCACCAACGCCATCGTCCCGCCGCTGAAGGCGATGGAGGACGAGTACGGCGTGGTGCGCGGCCACGTGGAGACCGTCCACTCGTTCACCAACGACCAGAACCTGCTGGACAACTACCACAAGGCCGACCGTCGTGGCCGCTCGGCGCCGCTGAACATGGTGATCACCGAGACCGGTGCCGCCTCGGCCGTCGCCAAGGCTCTGCCGGACCTCAAGGCGAAGATCACCGGCAGCTCGATCCGCGTGCCGGTTCCGGACGTGTCCATCGCGATCCTCAACCTGCAGCTCAAGCGGGAGACCGACCGCGAGGAGGTCCTCGACTACCTGCGGAACATCTCGCTGACCTCGCCGCTGAAGCGGCAGATCGACTTCATCGACTCGCCCGACGCGGTGTCCAGCGACTTCATCGGGTCGCGGCACGCCTCGATCGTGGACGCCGGGGCGACCAAGGTCGACGGGGACAACGCGATTCTCTACCTGTGGTACGACAACGAGTTCGGGTACTCGTGCCAGGTCGTTCGGGTCGTGCAGTACATCTCGGGGGTTGAGTTCCCGACGTTCCCGGTGCCGGCGGTCTGAATCGGCGGTTCGGCGGGGCGGTGACCGGTTTGGTCGCCGCCCCGTCGGTGTTTTCCGCTGCGGGGGGCTGTTGGTTGGGGGGTGGGCTTTCGGGAGGGTGGGTGGTGCC
>NZ_JBHXEG010000106.1:0-27271 GCF_042724935.1 Kitasatospora sp. NPDC127060 | reverse complement strand
GCCTGGGGCAGGGCGCGGGCCGGGAGAAGCGGGAGCCGCTGTTCCGAGGTGCGGGGTGAGCGTGGGAGGTGGGTGGGCAGGCGGCGGGTGAGGTGGGAGGAGGGCGGGTGGGGGTGGGGGGAGGGGGCGGGCCCCGGAGGGTCAACAAGGCCCCTCGGAAGTCACCGCCCCCCGGCCCCCGAGAAATACCGCCGGAACCAGCCCCGGAACCGGGCACAATGGCGTAGTGATGGTGGGCCGTCCGGCGTCGGGGGGCCAGGGGATTGGAGGCCCGGGTGAGCGATCTTCCGCGCAAGGCAGTGACCCGCACGGCACGGCTCGCCGCCCTGCCGTTGGGGATAGCCGGCCGCGCCACGCTCGGACTGGGCAAGCGGATCGGCGGCCGGTCGGCCGAGGTGGTGACGGCCGAGCTCCAGCAGGCCACCGCCGACCAGCTGTTCAAGGTCCTGGGCGAGCTCAAGGGCGGCGCGATGAAGTTCGGGCAGGTGCTGTCCGTCTTCGAGGCCGCGCTGCCCGAGGAGGTCGCCGGTCCCTATCGGGCCGCGCTCACCAAGCTGCAGGACGCCGCTCCCCCGATGCCTGCCGCCAAGGTGCACACGGCGCTCGCCCAGCGGCTCGGGGACGGCTGGCGCGAGCTGTTCCTGGAGTTCGACGACCGCCCGGCGGCGGCCGCCTCGATCGGCCAGGTGCACCGGGCGGTCTGGCACGACGGCAGACGGGTCGCGGTGAAGGTGCAGTACCCGGGCGCCGGCGACGCGCTGCTGGCCGACCTCTCCCAGCTGAGCCGGGTGGCCTGGCTGCTCGGCCCGTTGATCCCCGGGCTGGACATCAAGCCGCTGATCACCGAGCTGCGTGAGCGCGTCTCCGAGGAGCTGGACTACGAGCTGGAGGCCCAGGCCCAGCGCCGGCACGCCGAGGAGTTCGCGGGTGACCCGGACATCGTGGTGCCGGTCGTGGTGGCGCAGGCCGACCAGGTGCTGGTCACCGAGTGGATGGACGGCACCCCGCTGGCCGAGGTGATCGCGAACGGCACCCAGGAGGAACGCGACCGCGCCGGCCGGCTGCTGGCCCGGTTCCTGTTCGCCGGGCCGTCCCGGACCGGTCTGCTGCACGCGGATCCGCACCCCGGCAACTTCCGGCTGCTGAAGGACGACGGCCCGGCCGAGGGCTGGCGGCTGGGCGTGCTGGACTTCGGCACGGTGGACCGGCTGCCCGGCGGGCTGCCCGCGCCGATCGGGGCCTCGCTGCGGATGGCCCTGGACGGCGACGCCGCGGGCGTGCTGAAGATGCTGCGCGAGGAGGGCTTCGTGAAGCCCTCGATCCAGCTGGATCCGGACGCGGTGCTGGACTACCTGCTGCCGATCATCGAGCCGGCCGCGGTGGACAGCTTCCACTTCACCCGGACCTGGATGCGGGCCCAGGCGGCGCGGATCGCCGATCCGCGCTCGCCCGCGTACAACCTGGGCAAGCAGCTGAACCTGCCGCCCGCGTACCTGCTGATCCACCGGGTGACGTTGAGCACCATCGGGGTGTTGTGCCAGCTGGGTGCCAAGGCGCCGTTCCGGGCCGAGATGCTGGGGTGGCTGCCCGAGTTCGCCGGCGAGCGGCCCGAGGAGCCGGCCGAGCCGGTGGCCGCCCCCGCGAAGCGCACCACCCCGGCGGCCAGGAAGAGCAGCAAACCCGCCCGCCCCTGACCCACCGGACGGGCGGCCACGGCCGACGGCACCGGCCCACGACAACGGCCGCAGGCCGCTCCCCGAGTACGGGGGGCGGCCTGCGGCACGACGGGGGTCAGTCGGATCGGCGGCGAGCCGCCTGCGTCCGGCGCGTCACATCAGCGCGACGGCGAGCGCCTTGCGGGCCCGGAGAGAGGCCCGCTCGGCCCGCTGCCGGAGCTTGCGGGCCCGGACGACCCGGCTGACGAGGCGTTGTTCCTCCGCCTCGTGGAGCCTGTCTTGCATATGGGCACGGGCCAGGGATTCATGCATGAGTTGCATTTCGAGGGTCCTGTTCTGGATCTGAAGTTCGGTGGTCTGCTCAGCGCGGACGGTCGGATCGATGGCGGCGGGGGTCATGTGGTGGTCCTGCTCGTGGTGCGTGCTCGGGAATGGGATGGTGCGGGCTGCTGCGTCGGCCTTGGCGGCGGCTATCCGTACGGACCGGCGGAGGGCGCTTTCCAGCGGGGGCTGCTCTCCCCGGCGGACTGCCCTGGCGTCGTGGGCGGGGTTCACGCCATGACCTCGGTCTTGCGCGGACGGCCACGCGGCCGCTTGCGGGCCACGACGACACCCTGGACGAAGAGCTCGCCGCCCCAGACGCCCCACGGCTCGCGCCGCTCGAGGGCGCCGGTCAGGCAGACGTCCTTTACCGGGCAGGTGCCGCAGAGGGACTTCGCGTACTCGACGTCGGCGGGCGTCTCGGCGAAGAAGACCTCCGGGTCGAAGGCGCGGCACGGGATGGGGAGACCGAGCGCCTCGGCCTGCTCGATCGAGTTGAGCTGCATGAACGGAACCTCCGGGGGGTCGGCCTGGTCGGCCTCGTTGATCTGGCTTGTCTGCGGTACGGACGGGATGGGCGGCGTGATGACCGTGGACACTGTGGGCGTCTTCCTCGTCTTCTCAGTGGTTCCGGCCCAGTGGACTGGTGGTGCTGGGCCGGAGGCCCCGGAGGGCCTGGGTGGTCTTGCGTACCGGACAAAACAGAAGGGCCGCGGATCCCGGTGTGACGGGTTCCGCGGCCCTGGAGGTGCCGACCTGAGGCTGACTCAGGTTCGTTCTCTCCAGGGTTCAGGGCCGCGGAAGGCCCACATCCGGATGGCCTTGGCGCCGGTAAAGGCGGCCATGACCTGGTTGATCTGCTGCTTGTTCTGCTTCTGGGCGTTTCCGGCACCGATGACCTGCGCATAGTCGCCATGCCTGGCGGCGATTACGACGGACTTCGGTGCCTGGAGCGGTCGCTCATCGCACTCGGGACGCGACGTGCTGACCTGCGCCCAGCCACGGGACAGACCGGTCTCGACAACGGTGCCTTCGACACTCCTGCCGCCCGTGAGGCACAGATCAGTGTGCCCAAGGCCACTGACAGCGGAGGCGACGGAGACACCGGTGGTGTCGAGACCCAGACCGGTTCCACCGAGCTCGGCGAGCGCCCGCAGGCGGGCGGCACGCAGGGAGGCAGCGACAACGGTCTGGCCAGTCATTTTGGTGATCATGATGTTTCCCACTGTCTTCGCCTCCTCTCGGCGTCTCGCGGAGCCTGGTTCCCCTGGCTCCGAATGTTCGGATGTCTGTCTCGGTGAAGCTGTGTGAAGCTGTGTGAAGCTGTGTGGCGAGGGGGATCGGCACAGGTGTCACCCCGTGCGACCGCGTCCCCTTGACCGCTCCGGCAGGCTATTGCGCTCCCGGTATGCCGCGCAAACTATTTTTCACGCGAGTTCACGCGACGCCATCGACGGCGCGGTCCGCGCGACCTTCCGCGGCGGTTGCGAAGTCCCCCGAGCAGTCCCCTGGACCGCGCCCGTGCCGGCTCACGCCGGATCGATCGGACCGTCGTCCTCGACGCCGTCCGGATCCTCCTCGGGCTCCTCCCCCGCACACAACGAGAGCACGGCGGCCCCGTACTTGTCCAGCTTCATGGCGCCGACCCCCGAGATCAGGGCCAGTTCCTGGCGTCCGGCGGGCACGTCCTCGGCGATCGCCATCAGCGTGGCGTCGGTGAACACCACGTAGGCCGGGGCGCCCTGCTTCTTCGCCTGCCGGGCCCGCCACTCGCGCAGTCGTTCGTACAGTGCCTCGTCCATCGTGGACGGACAGTCCTCGCAGCGGCGCAGCTTGCGTTCGACGGCGTCGGTCAGCGGTTTGTCGCAGACCCGGCACTTGACCGGGCCGCGGACCCGTCGGCCGGCGGAGCGCTCGCCGGGCTCGACGCTCCCCCGGCCGCCCCGCGCGCCGGTGCGTGCGCCCGGTGCGGCGGAGCCGGGGCGCAGCCCGTCCATGAAGCGGCTGGGCTTGCGGGAGGCGCGGCCGCCCGGGGAGCGGGAGAGCGCCCAGGAGAGGCTGAGGTGCTTGCGGGCGCGGGTGACGCCGACGTAGAGGAGGCGGCGCTCCTCCTCGACCTGCTCGTCGGTCTTGGCGTAGATGATCGGCAGGGTGCCCTCGGTGAGGCCGACGAGGAAGACCGCGTCCCATTCGAGGCCCTTGGCGGCGTGCAGGGAGGCGAGGGTGACGCCTTCGACGGCGGGGGCGTGCTGGGCGGCGGCCCGGGCGTCGAGTTCGGCGACGTAGGCGGCGAGGTCGGTGGTCAGGCCGTCGGCGGTGCGGGTGCGCTCGAACTCCTCGGCGAGGCGGACGAGGGCGGCGAGGGACTCCCAGCGGTCCCGGACGGCGCCGGAGCCCGCCGGCGGTTCGGGGGTGAAGCCGCGGCTGGCGAGGACGGCGCGGACCTGGCCGGCGAGGTCGGGGGCGCCGGCGGTGAGCGGGTCGGCGGCGGCGCGGGCGGCGCCGCGCAGCAGGACACCGGCGTCGCGGACCTCGGGGCGTTCGAAGAACCGTTCGGCGCCCTTGAGCTGGTAGGGCACGCCGAGGTCGGCGAGGGCCTGTTCGTAGACCTCGGACTGGCCGTTGGTGCGGAACAGGACGGCGATCTCGCTGGCGCGCACGCCGGCGGCGAGGAGGTCCTTGATGCGGCGGGCGGTGGTCTCGGCCTCGGTGGGTTCGTCCTCGTACTCGGTGTAGACCGGTTCGGGGCCGGCCTCCCGCTGGGAGACGAGTTCCAGGCGGTGGCGGGCGGCCTCGCCGCGGGCCTGGGAGAGCAGCCCGTTGGCGAGGTGGACGACCTGGGGGGTGGAGCGGTAGTCGCGGACCAGCTTGACGACGGTGGCCTGGGGGTGGCGGCTGCGGAAGTTGAGCAGGTAGTCGGGGGTGGCGCCGGTGAAGGAGTAGATGGTCTGGCTGGCGTCGCCGACGACGCAGAGGCTGGCGCCGCCGTCGGCGCCGGTCCAGCGGTCGAGCAGGCGCTGCTGGAGCGGGGAGACGTCCTGGTACTCGTCGACGGTGAAGTGCCGGTACTGGCTGCGGACCTGGTCGGCGATGTCGGGGCGGTCCTCCAGGATGGCTGCGGTGAGCAGCAGGACGTCCTCGAAGTCGATGTTGCCGCGGCGGCTCTTGGTCTCCTCGTAGACCCGGTAGACCTGGGCGGTCTCGGCGGGGTCGCGGGGGGCTTCGCGGCCGGACTTGGCGACGGCGGCGGGGTAGTCCTCGGGGGCGGTCTGGGTGACCTTGGCCCATTCGATCTCGGCGGTGAGGTCGCGCAGTTCGGTGCGCTGGACGCGCAGTCCGCAGCGGCCGGCGGCCTCGGCGACGAGCTGGACCTTGCGTTCGAGGAGCTGGGGCACCGGGCCGCCGATGGCGCGGGGCCAGAAGTACTGGAGCTGGCGCAGGGCGGCGGAGTGGAAGGTGCGGGCCTGGACGCCGTCGGCGCCGAGCTGGCGCAGTCGGCCGCGCATCTCGCCGGCGGCGCGGGCGGTGAAGGTGACGGCGAGGACCTGTTGGGGCTGGTAGACGCCGCTGCGCACGCCGTAGGCGATCCGGTGGGTGATGGCGCGGGTCTTGCCGGTGCCGGCGCCGGCGAGGACGCAGACGGGGCCTTGCAGGGCGGTGGCGACGGCGCGCTGTTCGGGGTCGAGCCCGGCGAGCACGGCGTCGGGGCCCGTGGCGGCGCCGGGGTCGGCCCAGGGGGAGCCGTGGGGGCCGTCGTAGGGGCTGCCGCTCAAGAGGTCATCCTGCATGCGTTCCATCCTCTCAGCCCGGTGGGACAACCTGGGCGGGGTTGTCCACAGGCCCGGTGTGATCGCAGGATGATCGCTCCGCTCTCGTACGGATCACCGGGTCACGGGTCACGCGGGTCACGGGCACGGGTCACGCGGGGTCACCGGGTGACGGGTCACCGACCTCGGGTCACCGGCTTCGGATCACGGGGCCGGTACCCGCCCGGTCCGCACGCGGCCGGCCCGCACGCCCCCTTCGGGATCCGGCCGGAATGACTGCCGTCCGGTGGACGTTGCGGGTGTGAGACCGTACGAACCCCTCTTTCGAAGGAGCCCCCTCGATGTCCGGCACCGTGACGATGTACAGCACGACCTGGTGTGGTTACTGCAACCGGCTCAAGAGCCAGCTGGACCGTGAAGGCATCGGCTACACCGAGATCAACATCGAGGAGGACCCGGCGTCGGCGGCGTTCGTCGAGTCGGTGAACAACGGCAACCAGACGGTGCCGACGGTGCTGGTCCAGCCGGTGGGCGGTGGCGAGCGGGTCGTGATGACCAACCCGAGCCTGATCCAGGTCAAGAAGGCCCTGGCGGCCTGAGCCGGCCGGGCCGGGCCGGCGCGCGTCACGGCGCGTCGGCCCGGGCCGGGTCGACCGGGGTGGCGGGGGCGGGCAGGGTGGTGCGCGCGCCGAGGTCGCCGATGCCGTAGACGAGTCGGCTGCGGTCGGCGGAGTAGCGGGTCTCGATGACCCGGACGGGGCCGCGCCGGTCGTAGGTGACCCGGGTCTGGACCACGAGCGGGACGCCGGGGCCGCCCTGGAACCATTGGGCCTCCTCGGGGCCGGGCATCCGGGCGACGAGGTGGTCGACGGCACCGATCTCGGTGCGGCCGAGGGTGGCGAGGACGGCTTCGTCCCCACCCTCGACGGGGTCGGGTTCCATCAGCGGGGTGCCGGCGGCGAGTCCGGCCCGGTAGTGGCTCTCCTCGATGGAGTAGGGCTCGCGGTCGAGCAGGCGCAACTGGCGGCGGACGACGATGGCCTCGCCGGGGCGCAGTCCGAGGCGTTCGGCGATGTCGACGCGGGCCCGGACGATCATCATCTCGAAGTCGGTGCTGAGTTCGCGCCCGGCTTCGGCGGCTTCGCCGAGGTAGACGGTGGAGGGCGCGGCGAGGCAGTCGCGCGGCGCGGGGGGCTGGGTGGGCCCGTAGGCGTGGTGGTCGAGCACGGGGTGTTCGCGCAGGTAGGTGCCCTTTCCCTGGAGGCGGACGAGTCGGCCTTCGTTGACCAGGACGTCGACGGCGAGCCGGACGGTGTTGCGGGCGACGCCGTACTGGCGTTCCAGTTCGCTCTCGACCGGGAGGGCGGCGTCGGCGGTGAACTCGCCCTCGGCGATCCGGCGGCGCAGGTCCGCGGCGAGGCGCTGGTATTTGGGGGATTGGGCGGTGCCCCGGGGGATTGTCACCCGAGTGAATGTAGCGAGCGCGGTGACGCGGTTTCAGCCGTTTCCGGCAATGTCGTCCGCGCGGGTCGACGGTGGGGGCCCGGAAGTGTCCTGCGGTAGCAGAACTGGCCCGTCCGGCCACGAACAGCTGGTCGTACGGGATTCGGGGACGGGCTTGGAAACGAAATCGGGGGCGCGCGGCATAAGCCACGCGCCCCCTTGGGTGCAGATGTGCGCAGAAGTGCACGGAAGCACCGGGAATTCGTACAGGATTACCAGCGCGCCGCCGACGGCAGCGGTTCGCCGTACCAGAGTTCGACCAGGTGGCGGGCGATCGAGATGCCGGAGGGCGGCAGGATCTCACCGGCCTCCATCCCGGCCCGCAGCTCCTCGCGGGAGAACCAGCGCGCCTCGGCCAGCTCCTCGCCGTCCACGGTGATCTCGGTGCCGCCGGGCAGCGCCTTGCCGGTGAAGCCGAGCATCAGGCTGGACGGGAACGGCCAGGGCTGGCTGGCCACGTAGCGGACCTCGCCGACCCGCACCCCCGCCTCCTCGTGCACCTCGCGGGCCACCGCCTGCTCGATCGACTCCCCCGGCTCGACGAAGCCGGCCAGCGTGGACCAGCGGCCCTCCGGCCAGATCGCCTGGCGGCCGAGCAGGCAGCGGTCCTGCTCGTCGGTGATCACCATGATCACCGCCGGGTCGGTGCGCGGGTAGTGCTCGGCCGCGCAGGAGGTGCAGCGCCGCACGTGCCCGGCGCCGGCCTTCTCGGTCGGGTGGCCGCAGCGCGAGCAGAAGCTGTGCAGCCGGTGCCAGTGCTCCAGGGCGACGGCGTGCACCAGCAGGCCGGCGTCGCGGTCGGACAGCATCGCGCCGACCTCGCGCAGTCCGGCCGGGCGGGCGTCGCCGTCCAGCCGGCCGGGCAGGCTCTCGCCGGCCAGCGCGAAGTAGGAGACGCCGTCCTCGTCGGTGCCGAGGAAGTAGCGGTCCCCGGTCTGCGGCGCCTCGAAGGAGGGCAGCAGGACGAGTTCGGTGCCCTCGGCGGTGTCGACGACGAAGGCCTCGCCGCCGGCGATCGGCAGCACCCGGGTGGCGGGGTGGCTCCAGGCGGCCGCCAGCCAGGGCTCGTCGAACCGGTGCTCGGCCGCCCGCTCCACTCCGGCCCTGGACAGGGCCAGGGCCCGCGGACGCTCGGTCTCAGGCACGGTGCTCACTTCGTTCCATCCCCACGTGGTGAATCATCCGGATGAGTGATCTGACTGCCATGGTGCGAAAGCAGGCGCGAGAGGCTCACGCGCCGGGCCGGAAGTTCTCGGCCAGGTCGCCCCACAGGTAGGCGGCGGTCTCGACGCCCTTGGCCAGCAGGTCCAGCTCGACCTTCTCGTTGACCGAGTGCCACCCGTCCGAGGGCACCGAGATGCCGAGGAACAGCACCGGCGCGCCCAGCACGTCCTGCAGGTCGGCCGCGGGGCCCGAGCCGCCCTCGCGGGTGAAGAGGATCTTCTGCCCGAAGGCCCGGCCCATCGCGCGGACGGTGGACTGCAGCGCCGGGTGGTCCAGCGGGGTCAGGCAGGGCCGGGTCGCGCCGGGGAAGACCAGCTCGTACCGGATGCCCTCGGGGACCTGCTCGGCGACCCAGGCCCGGACCGCCTCGCGGACCTTCTCCACCTCCTGCCCGGCGACCAGCCGGAAGGACAGCTTGAGGTGGGCCGAGGACGGCACGATGGTCTTGCCGCCGGGGCCGGTGTAGCCGCCCCAGATGCCGTTGACCTCGGCGGTCGGACGGGCCCAGACCCGCTCCAGGGTGGAGTACCCGGCCTCGCCGCGGGTGCCGTGGGACTTGGCGACGCGCAGCCACTGCGCCTCGTCGAAGGGCAGTTCGGCGAACAGCTCGCGCTCACGCTCGGTCAGCTCGACGACCCCGTCGTAGAAGCCCGGGACGGCGACCCTGTGGTCGGCGTCGTGCAGGGCGGCGGCCAGCTCGGCCGCGACCTGCGCCGGGTTGGGGACGGCGCCGCCGAAGGAGCCGGAGTGGATGTCGGTGTCCGGCCCGTACAGGTCGAGCTGGGCGTCGGCGAGGCCGCGCATGCCGGTGCACACGGTCGGCGTGGTCTCGGACCACATGCCGGTGTCGGAGATGACCACCACGTCGGCGGCCAGCCGCCCGGCCTCGCGCCGCACCAGGTCGGCGAAGTGCGGCGAGCCGGACTCCTCCTCCCCCTCGATCAGCAGCTTGAGGTTGACGGCCGGCGCGGTGCGGCCGGTGGCGGCCAGGTGGGCGCGCACCCCCAGGGTGTGGAAGAACACCTGGCCCTTGTCGTCGGCGGCGCCGCGCGCGTACAGCCGGCCGCCGACCACGGTCGGGGTGAACGGCTCGGTGTCCCAGCCGTCCTCCTTCGCGGCGGGCTGCACGTCGTGGTGCCCGTAGACCAGGACGGTCGGCGCGGACTCCTCCCCGGACGGCCACTCGGCGAACACCGCCGGAAGCCCGTCGGTCTCCCACACCTCGGCCACCGGGAAGCCGGTGTCACGCAGCTTGGCGGCCAGCCAGTCGGCGGAGCGGCGGACGTCCCCGGCGCGCTCCGGGTCGGCGGAGACCGAGGGGATGGCCAGCCATTCGGAGAGGTCGGCGAGGAACGCGGCCTGGTGCTGGTCGATGTGGGAGCGGACGGCGCTGTCCGGGGTTCTCGTCATACCGACGACTGTAGTTCGCCCGTACGGGTGCCCGCCCCGGCCCTCCGGGTGCCGGACGCCGTCGGGGCTGTAACCTCCGTCACCCCCGCCGCCGGGCAGGGCGGGCGGGGGTGACGGGAGCCGGGCGCGGGCGTCAGCCGGTGCGGCGCAGCAGCGAGATCCGCGAGCGGGTGAGGACCGCCGCCAGGCCCGCCGCGAGCAGCGGCAGCACCACCACGGTGGCGGCGACGGTGGGCCAGGGGAGGACCACCGAGGACTTCTCGGCGATCTCCTCGGGGCTCATGCCGGGGTAGCTGCTCGCCAGGCCCTGCACCTTGCGCAGGGCCACGGCCGGCAGGACTCCGCAGACGGTGCCGAGCAGGGTCCCCATCGCGGCGATCACCCCGCACTGGAAGCCGGAGAGCGAGCGCCGGATCCGCGGTTCGGCGCCGACCGCGGCGAGGGTGGTCAGGTCACGCTGGGAGTCGGCGGCGGCGAGTCCGGTGGCGATGCCGGCGGCGCCGAGGGCGACCAGGGCGGCGAAGCCGTTCAGGCCGAGGCCGATCAGTCCGGCCCGGGACTGGTAGCCGCGCTCGATCGAGAACTGGCTGTGCTCGCTGACCTTGGCCAGTGCGCCGTTGGCCTTCTGCTCGGCGGCGTCGCTGGGCGGGGCGGCGGGCAGCCAGACCGAGCCGGCCGGGGTGGTGCCGAGACCGAGCCGGCCGACGGTCTCGGGGCTGAGCACGGCCTGGCCGTGGGCCGGGACGGTGGCGGACACCAGGACGGCGTCGACGGTGAGTTCGGTGCGCGCCGGCTTGGCCTGGCTCGCGCCGCCGAGGCCGCGGTCGAACGGCTCGGTGGTCTCGATGATCAGCTTGCCGTCCTTGACGTAGCGCGGGTCGAAGACGACGGCCTTGCCGGCCGCGAGGGCCGTGGCGGCGGCCGGGTCGGTGACGCCGAAGAGGTTGCGCACCAGGGTGGGGTCGCCCGCCGTCAGGCTGCTGAAGTGGTTGCCGCTGCGGTCGCGGACCTGGCAGCGCGGGTCGGAGGAGGTGATCCGGTTGACCTCCTCGTTGCTGAGCACGGCGTCGCCGTCGTAGGCGGGGCAGCGCAGTTCCTTGGGCAGTTCGATCCGGACGTAGCCGCAGGACTTGCCCCCCGAGCAGTCGCCCTTGTAGGTGACCCGGGCGACGTCGGCGCGCGGCCCGATGTCGGGGATGGAACGTTCGACGGTGTCGCGCAGCTGCGGCAGCAGCTTGGCGTCGGTGTCGCTGATCCAGCCGCCGAGCATGACGGCCCCGGCGGGGCCGCCGGCCACGTACTCGTGGCGCTGCTGGTCGTCGTAGCTGGCCAGGTAGATGCTGACCGCGACGGAGCCGGCGACGGCGGCCATCACGGCGGCGACGGCGGGCGCGGTGCGGCCGCGGTGGCGTACGGAGTCGCGCAGGGCGAGCCGGGGGCCGAGCGAGAGCCAGCGGCCGAGCTTGCCGAACAGGCCGACCAGGTACGGGGTGAGGGCGACCATGCCGAGTTCGGCGAGGGCGGAGCCGCCGAGGACGGCGAGGCTTCGGCTGGCGAAGCCGCTGGTGGCGCCGAGCAGGGCGAGGGCCGTTCCGGCGGCGAGCATCAGCAGGCCGAGCAGGGCGAGCTTGCGGCTGGGGGGCTTGAGCGAGTCCCGGCCGGTGAGCGCGGAGACGACGTCCTGCCGGGAGGCCTGGACGGCGGGTACGACGGCGGCGAGCAACCCGGTGACCAGGCCGACCAGGAGCACCCCGAGCAGGTCGAGCGGCTGCAGGTTGAAGTGGCCGAAGCGCTGGCCGGCGTAGTCCTCGGCCTGGGTGCGCAGCAGGGCGACCAGGCCGACGCCGAGGCCCAGGCCGACGGCGGCGCCGGTGACGCCGAGGACGACGCCGCCGCCGAGGACGACCGCGCGGACGTTGGCGCGGTCACCGCCGGCCGCGGCGAGCAGGCCGAGCTGCCGCCGGGAGCGCCGGGCCCCGACGGCGAAGGCGGGGCCCGCGAGGAGCACGATCTCCAGCAGGGCCATGCCGGCGACGGTGCCGAGGATGACGACGGAGGTGCGGTCGAAGAAGGCGGTGCTCCGGCCGCCGAAGCGCTTGTCCATCTCGGTGTAGAAGGGGACGTCGGCGCGGGCGGGCGGGTCGAGCAGGACGGCGCGGGAGGCGACGGTGAAGCCGTAGCCGTTGAGTTCGGTGACCTTGGCCCAGTCGAGGGTGGCGCCGGCGGGGAGCTTGACCAGCCAGCGGGTGGCGGTGTCGGGGGCCGGGGCGGGGTTCTGTCCGGGGTTCTGGACGGCGAGCGGGGCGGGGTTCTGTCCGGGGTTCTGGCCCTGGCCCGTGCCGGGGGCGCCGGCCAACCGTCCGACCAGGGCGCCGGGCCGGGCGATGATCTCGGTGGCCTTGAGGTCGCCGGGGAACTCGACGGCGGCGGTGATGGTGAAGGGACTGGACTCCAGTCCGCGCACGGTGGTGCGGTCGCCGAGCTTGAGGCCGGAGCGGCTGAGGAACTCGCGGGTGACGGCGGCCTCGTGGTCGTCGGCGGGGGCGCGGCCCTGGACCAGGTTGACCCGGCCGTGCCAGACCGGGTCGGTCAGGTCGGCTTCGCCGGTCTGGGTGGCGAGCAGGCCCTCGGTGCTGCTGGCGGCGGTGCTGGGGCCCTCGTGCTCGGGCACCAGGGTGCTGCCGGGCGGGAGCAACTGCCGTACCAGCTCGCCGGGTTCGGTGTCGAGGGAGCGCTGCTGGGCGGCGGTGTAGACGGGGGCGGCGCCGTCCTTGGCGTCGTCCTTGGGATTGTCGGTGAGGACGCCGTCGTCGGGGTTGGGGGCCTGTTTGACGGCGGAGCCGCGCTCGGCCAGGTTGAGTTCGGCGTCGGACTGACCCATGATCCGCACGACCCGTTCGGCGGGTTCGAGGGTGGAGCTGCGGTAGAACACGTCGGCGCCGGTGACGCCGAGGACGGGCAGGGCGACCATCGCGACGACCAGGGCGCTGCGGCCCTTGGCCCGCAGGGCGTCACGGCGGGCGATGCGCAGGGCGACCCGCCAGGCGCTGAGCTTCACTCGTCCACCTTCGCGCTGTTGGTGGCGGCGGCGACGAGCAGGCTGGCGGCGTCCTGGCTGACGGACTCGTCGACCATGCGGCCGTCGCGCAGGAAGACCACGCGGTCGGCCCAGGCGGCGTGCCGGGCTTCGTGGGTGACCATCATGGCGGCGGCGCCGGCGTCGCAGCGGGCGCGCAGCACGGCGAGGACGGCTTCGCCGGTGGTGGAGTCGAGGGCGCCGGTGGGTTCGTCGGCGAGGACGAGGCGGCGGTCGCCGATCAGGGCGCGGGCGATGGCGACGCGCTGCTGCTGGCCGCCGGACATGTCGTCGGGGAAGCGGTCGGCGAGCTCGGGGATGCCGAGTTCCTCCAGGGCGGCGAGGGCCTCGCGGCGGGCGGCGCGGGCGGACAGGCCGTCGAGTTCGCGCGGCAGCGAGATGTTCTCGGCGGCGGTGAGCGCCGGGATCAGGTTGTAGTCCTGGAAGACGTACCCGACGGAGCGGCGGCGGACCTGGGCGAGCTTCTTGCGGGTGAGTCCGCCGAGCGCGACGCCCTCGACCAGGACCTGGCCGCCGCTCGGGCTGTCGAGGCCTCCGGCGAGGGTGAGCAGGGTCGACTTGCCGGAGCCGGAGGGGCCCATGACGGCGACGAACTCGCCGGGGTGGACCTTGAGGTCGACCCCGCGCAGGGCCTGGACCTCGGCGGCGCCTTGGCCGTGGACACGGGTGACGTTCTCCAGGTGCAGCACCGGTGTCTGCCGGGACTGTTGGGTGTGGGACACGGTTCCCCCCTCTGGGCTGGGTACGGGCGGGCGCCGCGGCGCCCGCCCGTGGTGCGGGTGGCTGGGCGCGACTGCGGCGGCGGGTGGTTTCGGGCGGCCGGGCGCGCCCGGGGTGGCTCCAGGTCCGGACCGGGTCTGGAGCCGGACCGGGCCCGGGCGTGGCCGCGGGGCTCTAGGCGTGGCTGCGGCGACCGAGCCGCTTGGGTTTCGCGGCACCGTCGCGGGCTGCCTCGGCGGCGCGGGCCTGCTGGAGTTCGGCCTGCTGGGCGAGCCGGGTCTCGCAGTGGTCGAGCCAGCGGATCTCGGCCTCGGTCTGGAAGATCAGCTGGTCGAGGACGAGCAGCCAGGCGAGGTCGTTGCTCTCCGAGGGCACGGTGCCGGGTCTGGCCTCGCCGGCCAGGGCGCGGCCCTTGAGCCGGGTGTAGTCCTGGAGCGCCTTGATGCTGTGCCGACGCTGGCCCTGGACGACGGCGGAGACGTCGACCCCGGGCACGGTGACGGCCATGGCGAGCTTGATCGCCAGTTCGTCGCGCGGGGGGTTGGTCCGGGGCACCGGGGTGTCGAACCAGGCCCGCAGTTCGGCACGGCCGGCGTCGGTGACGGCGTAGAACTGGTGGCCCTCGGCGTCCTCGCCGGCGGCTTCGACTAGGCCGTCGCGCTCCAGTCGGGACAGTGTGGTGTAGACCTGCCCGACGTTGAGCGGCCAGGTGGCGCCGGTGCGCGCCTCGAACTCGGTGCGCAGCTGGTAGCCGTAGCGGGGGCCCTGATCGAGCAGGGCGAGCAGACCGTGGCGGATGGACATACCGAGTATGTATACCCGGTATGCCCTGCGGCCTCAAGCCGCGCGCCCTCCGGTACCGTCGTGCGATGTGAGCCAGTTGCGCATCGCTACCTTCAACCTGTTGCACGGCCAGCCGCTCGGCCCGGACGGCGCGCCGCTGCCCTACCCGGCCGACGCGGGAGACCCGTTGGCGCAGGCGGTGGCCGCACTGGACGCCGACGTCCTGGCCCTGCAGGAGGTGGACCGGCACCAGTCGCGATCGGGCGGCACCGACCAGGCGGCGGTGGCGGCCGGCGCGATGGGCGCCGGCGACTGGCGCTTCGCCGCCGCCCTGCACGGGCGCCCGGCGCCGGTGGCGGGCTGGGTGCGGGAGCCGTCCGGACCCAACGGGCTGCGGGTGTACGGCCCGGCCGAGGTGGGCGACGGCGCCGCGCCCTCGTACGGGACGGCCCTGCTGACCAGGCTGCCGGTCCGGCACTGGCGGGCCCGGCGGTTCGCCCCGGCACCGTTCGGACTGCCGCTGCGGGTGGCCGGGCGGCGCGGGCTGACCCCGGTGCCGGACGAGCCGCGGGCCGCGCTGGCGGCGGTGCTGGAGGGCGAGCGCGGGCCGTTCACCGTGGTGGCCGCGCACCTGTCCTTCGTGCCCGGCTGGAACATGGCGCAGTTGGCCGGGATCCGGCGCTGGATCGCCGACCTGCCGCAGCCCTACCTGGTGCTGGGGGACTTCAACCTGATCGGCGCGGTGCCGCGCACGGTGCTCGGCGGGGCGACGGCGCTGGAGCGCACCGCGCCGCGGGCGCGGGTGCGGGAGCTGCGGGCCGCCCGGCGGGCCCGGCCGGTACTGGCCGAGCCGCGCCGGCGGCGGGTGCGCGAGCCGCGGGCGCGGCTGCAGGGCTGGTACGACCTGGCGCGCACGCCGACCTATCCCGCGCACCGGCCGGCGGTGCAGTTCGACCACGTGCTCGCGGTGGGGGTGCCGCGCGCGACGGTGGGCCCGGCGGCGGCGCCGCACACCGGGGTGTCGGACCACCGGCCGCTGCTGGTCCGGGTGTCGCTCTAGGCCCTGTCCGGCCTAGCTCCGGAGGTCAGCGGTTGGTCAGGACGCCCGCCTGCTGGGGCAGGTGGGCGAGGGCGGGCGGGGTCGGGTCGTACTGGAGGAGCAGCATGGCCGCGTCGTCGCCGAGTTGGCGGCCGACGTGGCGCACCACGTCCTGGTGCAGGCGCTGCAGGACGTCGGCGGGGCGGCCGTCGGCGCAGCGCGGGAAGCGTTCGGCGAGCGGGTAGAAGGCGCCGGAGCGGTCCCGGGCCTCGATCACCCCGTCGGTGAACAGCAGCACCCGGTCGCCGCCGTGCAGCGGGACCCGGTGCACCGGGGGGCGGACGTCGGCCGGGTCGAGGACGCCCAACGGCGGTACGGTCTCGGCGAGTTCGAGCGGCTGGACGCGGCCGTCGCGGAGCAGCAGCGGCGAGGGGTGGCCGCAGTTGACGAGTTCGGCGGTGCCGTCCGGTCCGACTCCGATCAGGACGAGGGTGACGAACTCCTCCTCCACGCCCGGGTGGTCGTTCTCGTGCAGGGCGCGGTCCAGGCTGACCGCCAGCCAGCCGGCCACCCGGTCGAGGGCGGGCTCCTGGTGGGCGGCTTCACGGAAGGCGCCGAGGACGGCGGCGGCGGTCTCGACCGCGCCCAGGCCCTTGCCGCGCACGTCGCCGACCACGGCCCGTACGCCGTGCCGGGTGTTGACGACCTCGTACAGGTCGCCGCCGATCCGGGCATGGGCCGCGGCGGCCTCGTAGTGGACGGCGGCGCGCACGCTGCCGACCCGTTCCGGGACGGGCCGCAGCAGGACCCGCCGGGCGATCGAGGCGACCAGCTGGGCGTCGGCCAGGGCGCGTTCCTGGCGCAGTCTCAGGGTGGCGCTGACCCAGCCGATCGTGGCGACCAGCAGGATCGCGATGACGCTGGCGGCGTGCACGGACTCGCCGAGCGCGTCGCTGCGGAAGGCCATCAGGAAGGCCGCCGCCTCGGTGCACAGCCCGATGACGAGCGGGTACCAGGTACGGCGGCTGACCACGGCGGCCAGTGCGGGTACGGCGGTGAGGGCGGGTTCGACCGTCACCTCGGTGCCGCTGAGGTAGTCGAGGACGACGATCAGCGCCATGCCGATGAAGGGCAGCGCGAGCGCCGTCCTCGGCCAGGTGCCGGTCGTGCCCGGAGCGGGTCCCGGGGTCGGCCCGGTGAACCGCTCTCTGATCCATCCGGTCGCGCTCAACTTCGGTCTCTCCAGCAGAAGACGCCGATGCCGGGGGCACCTGCGGTGATGACTGAGGGTCAGGGAATACGGGCCTCGCTGGCGGCCGGAGCACGGGGTTGACCGGTTACCGACCCCACAATAGGCGCGAAACGTGCACGACGCACAGGTTTCGGGCGTCGGCGCGATGACTCGGGTGCTCTGCGTGACTCATTAGTCACTGTTCCCGATCAGGAGCCGTTCCAACTCTTTTCGGTCGGGAAGTCCTGCCGGTCTGACGATCCGCCCGCTGCGGACGTACAGGAACGACGCCGTGACCTGCTCGGGATCGACGCCCGCCGACTCGGCCCAGGCCAGCCGGTAGACCGCGAGCTGCAAAGGGTCGGCGGTCTCCTCCCGATGGGTCTTCCAGTCCACCACTTCGTAGCGTGACGCACCACCGGATTCCGACACTCCGTCACCGTCCCGGTAGACCGCGTCGATCCGGCCGCGCACCACCCGCCCCGCCAGCACCAGTTGGAACGGCGCCTCCACCCGGTAGGGCCGGCGCTGGGCGTACGGGGTGCGCAGGAACGCCTCCTTGAGCCGCTCCAGGTCCTGCTCGTCCTCGATGCCGTCGTCGTCGGCGCCGGGCAGCGCGCCGGGCTCGATCAGCAGCAGCGGCTCGATCCGGGACTGCACCCAGGCGTGGAAGCGGGTGCCGCGCCGGGCGGCGGGCTGCGGCGGGCGCGGCATCGGGCGGGCCAGGTCGTGGGCGAAGCCGTCCGGGTCGGCGGCCAGCCGCAGCAGCTGGGTGGCGGACAGCGCGGCCGGCAGCGGCACCTCGCGGGCGGTGCGCCGGGAGCGCTCCAACTCCCCCAGCAGCGCGGTCAGGTCGCGGTCCCAGGAGGCGACCTGGCGCTGGTCCTCGACGGCCATCGGCTCCGGATCACCTGCGGGCGCCCCCGCGAGCCGCCGCCGGACCACCTCGGCGACCCGGCGGCGGGCGTGCTGGGCGGCCGGGTCCAGCGGCAGCGGCCAGGGGTGCTCGACGGCGGCGGCCAGCGCCGGGTTCCCGGCGCCCTTCTCCGGCTGCTCGGCCCAGTGCTCGACCTCGCCGGCGCCGGGCTGCTCGCAGTGCGCGCGCAGCTGCTCCAGGAAGACGGACGGGCCGCGGACGGTCTTCTGGCTGGGGCCCCACCAGTGCCCGGAGGCCAGCAGCAGGGACTTCGGCCGGGTGAACGCGACGTAGCCCAGGCGCAGTTCCTCGGTGCCCGAGTGCTCGGCCAGCTCCTTCTTGAACGCGGCCATCGACTTGGACGTCCAGCCGCCCCGCACGTCGGGCAGGGTCGCGGAGTCACCGCGCAGGGCGTGCGGGAGCACGCGCTTGGTGCTGGTCCAGCGTTCGCGCGGGGAGCCGGACGGGAACGCGCCCTTCACCAGGCCGGGGACGGCCACCACGTCCCACTCCAGGCCCTTGGACTTGTGCGCGGTGAGCACCTTCACGGTGTCCTCGCCGCCGGGCAGGCTGCTGTCCAGTCCGCGCTCGTACTCCTGGGCGGCGCGCAGGAAGCCGAGGAAGGCGGCCAGGCCCGGGTCGCCGTCCAGGTCGGCGAAGGAGGCGGCGACGTCCAGGAAGGCGTGCAGGGTCTCCCGCCGGCGGGCGGCCAGCGCCTGCGGGGAGGCGGCGAGTTCGACCTCCAGGCCGGTGACGGTCAGCACCCGGTGCAGCACGTCCATCAGCGGGTCGGCCAGCGAGCGGCGCAGCTCGCGCAGCTCGGCGGCCAGCCGGGCCAGCCGTACCCTCGCCTCGGCGGAGAACGGCAGGTCGTCGGGCTGGTCGCCCTCCCCACCGGAGGGGGCCGTCAGGAAGGTCTCCACCGCGTCGGCCAGCGAGACCACCTCGGTCGGGTCGGCCTCGGCGACGGCCGCGGCCAGTGCCTCGACGCCCTCGGGCCGCTCGGTGCGCACCAGTTCGGCGGCACGCCGGCCGAGCAGGGCGAGGTCGCGCGGGCCGATCCGCCAGCGCGGGCCGATCAGCAGCCGTACCAGGGCGGCGTTGGCGGTCGGGTCCTGGAGCACCTCGCAGACGGCCACCAGGTCGGCCACCTCGGGCAGTTGCAGCAGTCCGCCGAGGCCCACCACCTCGACCGGCACCTCGCGGGCGACGAGCGCGGCGTGGATGTCGGGGAAGGCCGCGCCGCCCCGGCACAGCACGGCGATCCGGCCGGGCGCGGTACCGGTGCGCACCAGGTGGGCGATGGAGTCGGCGAGCCAGTCGATCTCATCGGCGTGGGTGGGCAGCAGCGCGGCCCGCGCGTAGCCGTCCAGTTCGGCGCCGGGGGCCGGGCGCAGCGCCTCGACGCCCTCGTGCATGGCGCGCAACGGGGCGGCGAGTTCGTTGGCGAAGGCGAGCAGCCGGCCGCCGCTGCGGCGGTTCTCGCTGAGCGCGTAGCGGTCGGCGGGACGGCCGTCGGCCTGGGGGAAGTGCCGGGGGAAGTCGTCGAGGTTGGCGACGGAGGCACCGCGCCAGCCGTAGATGGCCTGGCAGGGGTCGCCGACGGCGGTGACCGGGTGGCCGCCGCCCTTGTGGTCGGGGCCGGCGCCGAACAGGCCCGCGAGCATCAGGCGCTGGGCGACGGAGGTGTCCTGGTACTCGTCGAGCAGGACGACCCGGTACTGGCCGCGGAGCAGTTCGCCGACCTCGGGGCGCTGCTGGGCGAGGCGGGCGGCGGCGGCTATCTGGTCGCCGAAGTCCATCAGCCCGGCGGTCTGCTTGCGGCGGCGGTAGTCCTCGACCAGGCGCAGCAGTTCCAGCCTGGCGCGGGCGGTGGCGGGCACGGCCCGCAGGTCGTCGTTGCCGAGCTTGACGGTGGCGAGGGTGTCGAGCAGCTCCTCGTCGTGGGCGCGCAGGGTGGCGGGCTCGACCAGGTGCTCGGCGAGTTCGCCGTCCAGGGCGGTGAGGTCGGCGACGAGGTTGGCGAAGGTGCCGGTGAGGGCGGGGAAGGGACCGCGGGCGGTGCGCAGCACCTTGGCGGCGAGCTGGAAGCGGGTGGCGTCGGCGAGCAGTCGGACGTCGGGTTCGATGCCGATCCGCAGGCCGTGTTCCTTGAGCAGCCGGCCGGCGAAGGCGTGGTAGGTGGAGATCTCGGGTTCGCCGAGCGGTTCGGTGTCGTCCCGGTCGGCGACGCCGGCCCTCAGCAGGGCGGTGCGGACGCGTTCGGCGAGTTCGCCGGCGGCCTTGTTGGTGAAGGTGAGGCCGAGCACCTCCTCGGGCCGTACCGCGCCGGAGCCGACCAGCCAGACGACCCGGGCGGCCATCACGGTGGTCTTGCCGGAGCCGGCGCCGGCCACGATCACGGCCGGGGCGAGCGGGGCGCCGATGGCCGCCATCTGCTCCCGGTTGAACGGGATGCCCAGCAGCTCCTTGAGCTGGTCGGGATGGCTGAGCACGGCGGTCACCCCGCAACCGTAACCGGCGGAACCGACAGACCGGGCGCCCGGTCGCCGTGACCCCGGCTACTCCCCGCCCCGGGCGGGACCGAGCGCCCGGAGGCGAGCGGGCGGGTCACAGCCGGTGCGCCCCGAGCCGAAGGGCGCGCCGGTGCCGAAAGCGAGGAGCGACAAACGACCGACGAAGGAGGGAGCGCCGGAGCGACGACCGTCGGCACCGGGACCGAGCGCCCGGAGGCGAGCGGGCGGGTCACGGAGCGGGTTACAGCAGCTGCGCCCCGTCGCGCTGGGCGGAGCAGCTGCGGCGGAAGGAGCAGCGGTCGCAGCCGCCGCCGGTCTGCGGGACGAAGCGTTCGGCGAGGACCTTGCCGGCGGCCTTGGCGAGCAGGTCCTCGATCCACGGGTCGCCCTCGGGCGGTTCCTGGCGCTGCACCTTGGGGGCGTCCGGGTCGGTCTTGGCGGCGGCCTCGCGCAGGTGGACGAGTTCGGCGCCGCCGGTGGCCGGGGGGTGTTCGGTGAAGCCGGGCAGCTCGTTGAGGGCGCCGGCCCGGACGGCGAGCTGGTAGACGGCGAGCTGCTTGTGCTCGGGCATGGACTTGTCGGTGGGGATCTGCTTGCCGGTCTTGAAGTCGACCACGTAGGCGCGACCGGCCCGGTCCTTCTCGACCCGGTCCATGGAGCCGCGGATGCGCACCGAGACGCCGCCGACGTCGAGGGTGACGTCGAAGCCGTGCTCGGTGGCGACCAGGTCGCGGCCGCGTTCCAGGACGTGCCAGTTGAGGAAGCGCTCCAGGGCGGCGCGGGCCTCGGTCTTCTCCTGGTGGGACTTCCAGGGGGCGTCGAAGGCGAGGGCGTCCCAGACGGTGTCCAGGCGGGCCATCAGGACGGCGAGGTCGGCGGGGGTGCGGCCGGAGCCGACCTCGTCGGCGAGGGCGTGCACCACGTTGCCGAAGCCCTGGGCGGCGCTGCCGGCGCCGCGGGCCTTGACCTCCTTGTCCAGGAACCACTGCAGCGAGCAGTTCTCCAGCTGTTCCAGGCCGCTGCCGGACAGCCGTACGGGCGCGTCGGCGCTGCGCAGCGGCTCGGGGGCGGTGGTGGCGTCGTCCAGGCCCCACCAGCGGTCGGGGTGGGCGGCGGGCACCAGCGGCAGCCCGTCCTCGTCGGAGGCGGCGGCGAGGACGGCGAGGCGTTCGGCGGCGGCGCGGCGCAGTTCGGGCGAGCGGGCGGGGTCGACGGTGACGGCGCGCAGTTCGGCGACCAGGGCGGCCACCGACAGCGGGCGGCGCGGGCGGTGGGTGACGTCCTCGACGGTGACCGGCGGGGTGCGGCGCACGACCTTGCCGGTCCTGGGGTCGACGTCCTCGCGGTAGAGCTCGCGCAGGAAGCGGGAGGGTTCGTCGCCGTCGTCGGCGGGCGCCTTGACGGCGGTGACGATCAGCCGTTCCTTGGCGCGGGTGGCGGCGACGTAGAAGAGCCGGCGTTCCTCGCCGAGCAGGGCGGCCGGGGAGAGCGGTTCTGCGAGGCCGTCGCGGCCGATCCGGTCGGCCTCCAGCAGGGAGCCGCGGCGGCGCAGGTCGGGCCAGAGGCCGTCCTGGACGCCGGCGACGACGACCACGCGCCACTCCAGGCCCTTGGAGCGGTGGGCGGTCATCAGCCGTACGGCCTCGGGGCGGACGGTGCGGACGGTGAGGGTGTCGGCGGCGATGTCCTGGGCTTCGAGTTCGGCGAGCAGGTCGAGGGCGCTGCGGTGGCCGGTGACCTGTTCCTCGGCGCGGGCGGCGGTCTCGAACAGGGCACACAGCGCGTCCAGGTCGCGGTCGGCGTTGCGGCCGGCGGCGCCGCCGCGCAGGGCGGCCCGTTCCAGGCGTTCGCGCCAGCGGCGGCTGCCGTCCCAGAGTTCCCACAGGGCGTCCTCGGCGGTGCAGCCGCCGGCCAGCAGTTCGCGGACCTTGCGCAGCAGGGTGCCGAGGTCGCGGGCGCGGCGGGCGGTGGCCGGGTCGAGGGCGATCAGCCGCTCGGGTTCGGCGAGGGCCTCGCGGATCAGCTCGCCGGCCGGGCGGGGGGCGGCGGCGGGCCGGCCGTCGGCGCGCAGCGCGGCGCGTTCCTCCTCGCGCAGGGCGCGGCCGAGCCGGCGCAGGTCGGAGCCGTCGAGGCCGCCGAGCGGGCCGGTGAGCAGGGTGTGGGCGAGGTCGGTGGTGAGCGGGTCGGGGGTGTCCGGACCGGGGGTGTCCGGACCGGGGGTGTCCAGGAGGGCCTGCTTGTCGCGGGCGGCCTGCTCGGCGCAGACCCGCAGGGCGAGCAGCAGCTGGGCGACGGCGGGTTCCTCGCGCAGCGGCAGGTCGTCCCCGTCGATCTCCAGCGGGACGCCGGCCGCACCGAGCGCCCGCCGCACGCCGGGGATGGAGCGGGCGCCGGCCCGTACCAGCACGGCCATCTCGCCCCAGGGCACGCCGTCCTCCAGGTGGGCGCGGCGCAGCAGGTCGGCGATCGAGTCGAGTTCGGCGCCGGGGGTGGGGTAGGTGTACACCTCCACCCGGCCGCCCTCGCGGGAGGGCAGCAGGGCGCGGTGCTGGGCGAGTTTGTCGGCGGGCAGCCGGCCCATCGGCATCCGGCGGGCGAGTTCGCGGGAGGCGGCGAGCAGGACGGCGCCGGAGCGGCGGGAGACCCGCAGCACCTTGACCTCGGCGGGGGTGCCGTCGGCGCGGCGGAAGGCCTGGGGGAAGTCGAGGATGCCGTTGATGTCGGCGCCGCGGAAGGCGTAGATCGACTGGTCGGGGTCGCCGACGGCGACGAGGTCGCGGCCGCCGCCGGCGAGCTGGCGCAGCAGCCGGACCTGGGCGGGGTCGGTGTCCTGGTACTCGTCGACGAAGACGAGCTCGTAGCGGCGGCGCAGTTCCTCGCCGACCTCGGGGCGTTCGGCGAGCAGCACGGCGCGGTGGACGAGTTCGGCGTAGTCGAGGACGCCGCGCAGGTCGAGCACGTCGAGGTAGTCGGCGAGGAAGTGGGCGGCGGCGGCCCAGTCGGGGCGCTGGACGCCCTGGGCGAAGCGTTCGAGTTCGGCCTCGCCGAGGCCGAGTTCGCGGCTGCGGGCGAGGACGGCGCGGACTTCGTCGGCGAAGCCGCGGGTGGTCAGGCAGGCGCGCAGGTCGAGCGGCCAGGCGATCCGGCCCAGGCCCAGTTTGGCGTCCTCGGCGCCGCCGGCCAGCAGTTCGCGGACCATGACGTCCTGTTCGGGGCCGGAGAGCAGCCGCAGCGGCTCGGCGTAGTCCTCCGGGTCCTGGTGGGCGCGCAGCAGGGCGTAGCAGAAGGAGTGGAAGGTGGTGGCCTGCGGGGCGGCGGCGGTGCCGCCGAGCCGGCCGGACATCCGGTCGCGCAGTTCCACGGCGGCCTTGCGGCTGAAGGTGAGGACGAGGATCCGCTCGGGGTCGGTGCCGTCCTGGATCCGCCGGGCGACCGCCTCGACCAGGGTGGTGGTCTTGCCGGTGCCCGGTCCGGCGAGGACGAGCAGCGGGCCGCCGGTGTGCTCGACCACGGCGCGCTGGTAGGCGTCCAGCGCGGGCGGGTCGGGCTGGGCGAGCGGGCTGCGCACGAGCCGGTAGGGGGAACTCACGAACGTCCTGGGGTTGTGCAGAGGGGCATGGCCGGGGCGGACCCGCGGAGGGCCCGCCCGCATCGAGCCTACGATCCTGCCCCGTCAATCCCGTCCACGCGGACGGTTCGGTGAAATCTCCTCGCCGTCCCAGCGGGCCCGTCTGAGGTCGACCCGGGGCGGGTCGGCGAGTTCGCGCAGCGGGGTGCCCTCCTCGCCGTAGTGGGCGAGGGCGCGGTGCTCGTGGCCGGGCAGGAAGCGGCCGTCCGCGCGGATCACCCGCCACCAGGGCACCGAGCCGCCGTACAGGGCCATCACCCGGCCGACCTGGCGGGGGCCGCCCTGGCCGAGGTACTCGGCGACGTCGCCGTAGGTCATCACCCGGCCGGGTGGAATCCGCTCGGTCAGGTCGAGCACCAGTTCGGCGAACGGTGGTAGGGCGCCCGGAACGCCGTCGTCTGTTACGTCCGTCACCTGCGGCATTCTTCCTCACAGGGACGCGCGCGAAGCCCCGTACGAACGACCCGCCGCGCCCGATCCGGCCCCTGTCCAGCACGGGGGGTCGGGGCATGCCACCATCTTCGGGGCGGTGAGTGGTGATACGAGGACAAGACCAGATGACCGGGACGGCTGACGTGGGCGTGGACAGGGACTCCGACGAGTCCGGCTCTGCCGTGCCCCCGGCGCCCGGTGACGAGTCCGAAGGGCGGCCCGGAAGCGGGCCGACGCCGGAAGTCTCCCTGATCAAGGACCTGACGATCAAGACCCCCACGCCCGAGAAGTCTCCGGAGACGTCCCCCGAGCCGTCCCCCGCGGCCGTGCCGGAGCCGCCCGCCCCGGCGCCGGCGGCCCCGCGGACCGAGTACCACGACCCGCTGGACGACGCCCCTCACCTGGACGTCGACGAGCCGCTGCTCGCCGCCCGCGCGCACCGCCCGTCCGACCTGATCCGCTTCCTGGCCGGGGTCTTCGGGATAGTCGCCGTCTTCGTCCTGGCCGGCATCGCCACCTCGACCACCACCGGCATCGAGCAGGACATCGCCACCAACGCGCCGCACTTCTCCGCGGTGCTCTCCACCATCACCGGCCTGGTCTCCAGCGTCGCGGTGCTGGCGGTGCCGCTGGCCTTCGCCGTCGAGCGGCTGATCAAACGCGACGGCCTGCGCGTCGCCGACGGCGTGCTCGCCTCGGTGCTCGCGTACGGCGTCTCGCTGGGCATCGACTGGTGGGTGGCCGAGGGCGCCTCCGAGCACATCCGGGACGCCCTGACCCGGCTGCCGCTGGACAGCAACGGCACCCTCACCGACCCGGTGCACGGCTACCTCGCCCCGGTGATCGCCTACATGACCGCCGTCGGCATGTCGAGCAGACCGCGCTGGCGGGTGGCCCTGTGGGTGGTGGTGGTCTTCAGCGGGATCACCGAGCTGCTCGGCGGCTACACCACCCCGCTGTCACTGATGCTCACCGTGCTGATCGGCTGGTCCGTCGCCTACGGCACGCTGTACGCGATCGGCTCGCCCAACATCCGGCCCACCGGCCAGCACCTGATGATCGGCCTGCGCAAGGTCGGCTTCACCCCGGACGGCGCCCACCGCGCCCCGGACGCCCCCGGCGGCACCCGCCGTTACCACGTCACCCAGCAGGACGGCCCGCCGCTGGACGTCCACATCATCGACCGCGAGCAGCAGGCCTCCGGCTTCTTCTACCGCGCCTGGCGCCGGCTGCGGCTGCGCTCGGTGGCCGTGCGCCGCAGCCCCCAGTCACTGCGCCAGGCGCTGGAGCAGGAGGCCCTGATCGCGTACGCGGCGGCCGCCTCGGGCGCCCGGGCGCCGCAGTTGGTGGCCACCTCCGAGCTGGGCCCGGACGCCGCGATCCTGGTGTACGAGAACGTCGAGGGCCGAACGCTCGACGAGCTCGCCGACGAGGAGGTCACCGACCGGGTGATGGCCTCGCTGTGGCGGTCGGTGGCCGCCCTGCACGAGCGCCGGATCGCCCACCGCCGGCTGACCGGCGAGTCGCTGCTGGTGGTGGACGACGCCACTGCCTGCCTGGTCAACCTGTCCGGCGGCGACATCGCGGCCACCGACCTGACCCTGCGCATCGACGTCGCCCAGCTGCTCACCACCTTCGCTCTGCGGATCGGCCCCGAGCGGGCCGTCGCCACCGCCAACGCGGTGCTCGGAGCGGACCGGGTCGCCCAGGCGCTGCCGCTGCTCCAGCCGGTCGGGATGAGCCGCTCCACCCGGGTCGACCTCGCCAAGCTCACCAAGGAGCGCAAGGCCGCCGCCCGGGCCAGGGCCCTGGAGCAGGTCGCGGCCGGCGAGCGCACCCAGGAGCAGGCCGAGGAGGACATCGCGGTGGCCGGCGAGGACCTGCTCAGCCGCATCCGCGGCCAGATCCTGCAGATCGCCCCCGAGGCGCCGATGGAGCCGGCCAAGCTGGAACGGCTGAAGCCGAAGAGCCTGATCATGGTGATCGCGCTCACCTTCGCCGCCTACCTGGCGCTGACCACCATCAAGCCCGCCCAGCTCAAGCTCTCCCAGATGAACTGGGCCTGGGCGGCGGCGGCCCTGCTGGCGGCCGCGTTCAGCTACGTCGCCGCCGCGATGAGTCTGACCGGCTTCGTCCCCGAGCGGCTGCCGTTCCGGCGCACCGTCGCGGCCCAGCTGGCCGGCTCCTTCGTGAAGCTGGTCGCCCCCGCCGCGATCGGCGGCATCGCGCTCAACACCCGCTACCTGCAGAAGGCCGGCATCCGCCCCGGCCAGGCGGTCGCCTCGGTCGGCGCCTCCCAACTCGCGGGCCTGGCCGGGCACCTGCTGCTGCTGTTCAGCTTCGGCCTGATCACCGGCAGCCAGACCAACGGCGACCTCTCCGCCTCCCGGGCAGTGATCATCGGGGTGCTGACCGCCGCGGTGCTCGCCCTGGTGGTGGCCGCGGTCGCGCCGCTGCGCCGCTTCGTGCTGGGCCGGCTGCGCTCGCTGTTCTTCGGCGTGGTGCCGCGGATGCTCGACCTGATGCAGACGCCCAGCAAGCTGGTCACCGGCTTCGGCGGCATCCTGCTGCTGACCCTCTCCTTCACCGCCTGCCTGGACTTCTCGGTGCAGGCCTTCGGCGGCGACGTCAGCTTCTCGGCCGTCGCGGTGGTCTTCCTGACCGCCAACGCGGCCGGCTCGGCGGTCCCCACCCCCGGCGGCATCGGCCCGGTCGAGGTGGCCCTGATCGGCGCGCTGACCGTCGCGGACGTCTCCCCCGCGGTCGCCACCCCGGCGGTGTTCCTCTACCGGGCGCTGACCTTCTGGCTGCCGGTGCTGCCGGGCTGGATCGCCTACAACGTGCTGCAGCGCAGGCAGGCGCTCTGAGGGGACGTACGGTCCGAGCACACGTACGGGGAGGGGCCCCACCGCGCTCGTCCGCGGTGGGGGCCCCCCCCCCTCCGTAACGGCCCGCCGGCGTTGGAAACCGCCTGTTGGGCGACGTAAGGGTGCCCCCGCCCAACCACC
>NZ_JBHXEG010000105.1:27105-27478 GCF_042724935.1 Kitasatospora sp. NPDC127060 | reverse complement strand
AGGAGGAACGTTCCTCCTGGGCCGCCGCAGGTTCGACTAGTGCCTCGGTCCCGGCCGGCTCAGTGGATGATGCCGGTGCGCAGCGCGACCGCCACCATCCCGGCACGGTCGCCGGTGCCGAGCTTGCGGGCGATCCGGGCGAGGTGGCTCTTCACGGTGAGCGCTGACAAGCCCATCGCCACGCCGATCGCCTTGTTCGACTGGCCCTCGGCGACCAGCCGCAGCACCTCGACCTCGCGGCCGGACAGCTCGCGGTAGGCGGTCTGCTGCGGTCCGGGCGCGGCGGGGGGGCCCCGCGCCCCCCGGGCGCCGGCGGCGCCCCGGCAGCCCCGCCACCCCCGGGTCGTATAAACAAAAGAAGCGGCCGGCGAGG
>NZ_JBHXEG010000105.1:24174-27095 GCF_042724935.1 Kitasatospora sp. NPDC127060 | reverse complement strand
ACTTTTTTTGTAATTTTTTGGTGGGTTGGTTTTTTTTTTTATTACAAGGCCACCACGACGTGGGGCCGGTACTGGGGGGGGTGGGGGTTCGGGGGGGGTCGGGGGGCGCGGGGGGCGCCCGGCGCACCCGGAGCGCCGGCGGCGCCCGGCATGCCCGGCATCCCGGGGCGGCGCATCCGGCCGGCCAGCCCGGCGGCACCGAGCGGCAGGCCGGGACGGCCGGGCATCGCGACATTGGTGCGGGTGCCGGTGACCACGTATCCCTTGACGCCTCCGGCCAGTGCGCTGCGGACGGCGCCGATGTCGTCGGCGGCGGAGAGGGCCAGGCCGTTGGGCCAGCCCGCGGCGCGGGTCTCGGCAAGGATGGTCAGCCCGGAGCCGTCCGGCAGATGGACGTCGGCGACGCAGATGTCACGCGGGGTGGAGACCCGGGGGCGGGCCTCGGCGATCGAGGACACCTCGATCACGTCGCGGACGCCGAGCGCCCAGAGGTGACGGGTGACAGTGTTTCGGACGCGGGGATCAGCGATGACCACCATGGCGGTGGGCTTGGTCGGGCGGTAGGCGACCACGTTTGCGGGGTGCTCAAGAAGGACCGACACCAGGCCTCCTGCGGGGAGTGGCGGACGGAACCCCGAGGGGGCGGTCGGAGTGTTCCGCGTTCGGAAAGGGTCACAGTCTGCTTCGGCAGCTACCGTGCCCGGCTTTAGCGAAAGATCACGATCTAGTGAGTAACAATACGGACAAATCGCGCATATGACTGATGCGACATGCCTGGAATTCGTACAAAATCGATCAGATTCGTCATGAATCGGTCGTCGTTGACCAGGTAATTGACGCAGAGCGGGATCGAAGTCACACTCCGTCAGCCCTGGGGGTGGCCGGCGGGGCCGGAGGCGACGTCCGGCCCGGACACCACCCGTCAGTGCGACCGGGGGCGTCGCCGGGCGGGCATCGGGACCACTCCACCGAGTGACGTGACCTCGCTCGGGCCCTGCGGGGCCGGGGTGACCGGCGGCAGGCCGGCGCTGATGCAGAGCAGGTCGCCCCAGGCCGCCAGGTGCCGCTCGAAGCGGCCGTCGGCCGGGGTCCAGGAGGCCCGGATCTCGATCTCGGTCGAGGAGGGGCGGTCCGCCAGACCGCCGAAGTACTGCGAGGCGCAGCGGGTCACCGTGCCGGACGGCTCCGCGTAGCCGGCGCCGTGCGCCTGCAGGGCGTCCAGCAGCCAGGCCCAGCCGACCTCGGAGAGCATCGGGTCGCCGGCCATCTCCGGCTCCAGCTCGGCCCGGGTCATGGTGACCACCCGGAACTCCCCGTTCCAGGCCTCCTGCCCGGCGGGGTCGTACAGCAGCACCAGCCGGCCGTCGGCCAGCTCCTCGCCGTCCGCCTCCACGGTGGCGGTCAGCGCGAACGCGTGCGGGGCCAGCCGGCGCGGGGCCGGCGCGGGGGAGAGCTGGACCTCGGGCCGCAGTCGCGCCCCGTCGAGGGCCTCCACGGCGGCCCGGAACTCGCTCGGCGCCCCCTCCCGACCCGTTCCGCCACCTGTTCCGCCACCCTGTGCGGGGTGCCCGCCGACCGCTGCCATGACCCGAAGACTAGGTCGAAACCCCGGGTTATCGCCGCAACTTCCGTCCGAGCGGCGTGCCGGAACGGCAAACCCGGCCAGATCTTGGAGGAACCGACGAGACCGCCCGAGAGGGGCGCCCCCGGGCGCATGCGAAGATTTGACCCGTGAGCGAGACTACGGCAGACCCGACGGCGGCCACCCCCGACGGCCGAACCACCCCCGCGCCCCGCGGCGCCGCGTACGACTCCGCGTTCCTGCGCGCCTGCCGGCACGAGCCGGTGCCGCACACGCCGGTGTGGTTCATGCGCCAGGCCGGGCGCTCGCTGCCCGAGTACCTCAAGGTCCGCGAGGGCATCCCGATGCTGGACTCCTGCATGCGGCCCGAGCTGGTCAAGGAGATCACCATGCAGCCCGTGCGCCGGCACGGGGTGGACGCCGCGATCTTCTACAGCGACATCGTGGTGCCGCTCAAGGCCGTGGGCGTCGACGTGGACATCAAGCCCGGCATCGGCCCGGTCATCGCCGACCCGATCCGCAGCTTCGAGGACCTCCAGCGGCTGCGCCCGCTCGAGCCCGACGACGTCCCCTACATCACCGAGGCCGTCGGCCTGCTGGTGGACGAGCTCGGCGGGACCCCGCTGATCGGCTTCGCGGGTGCGCCGTACACGCTCGCCAGCTACCTGATCGAGGGCGGGCCGTCCAAGAACCACGAGAACACCAAGGCCATGATGTACGGGCAGCCCGAGCTGTGGGCCGCCCTGCTGGACCGGCTCGCCGACATCACCTCCGCCTTCCTCAAGGTGCAGATCGAGGCCGGCGCCTCCGCGATCCAGCTGTTCGACTCCTGGGTCGGCGCGCTCGCCCCGGACGACTACCGCCGCTCGGTGATGCCCGCCAGCGCCAAGGTCTTCGACGCCGTCGCCTCCTACGGGGTGCCGCGGATCCACTTCGGCGTCGGCACCGGCGAGCTGCTCGGGCTGATGGGCCAGGCCGGCGCGGACATCGTCGGCGTCGACTGGCGGGTGCCGCTGAACGTCGCGGCCGAGCGGGTCGGCCCGGGCAAGGGGCTGCAGGGCAACCTCGACCCGGCGGTGCTGTTCGCGCCCACCAAGGTCGTCGAGACCAAGGCCCGCGAGGTGCTGCACGCCGCCCAGGCGGTCGGCAGCAGCGGCCACATCTTCAACCTCGGCCACGGCGTGATGCCGTCCATGGACCCGGACGCGCTCAGCCGGCTGGTCGCCTTCGTGCACGAGGCCAGCGCCCGCTGACGCCCCGCGGTGGCGGGCCCCCGGGGAGCCGGGGGCCCCCCCCCCCCCCCAGCACGGCCGGGGGCCGCGCGAACCCGCGAGCGGGG
>NZ_JBHXEG010000105.1:0-24164 GCF_042724935.1 Kitasatospora sp. NPDC127060 | reverse complement strand
GCTCTTGTGTTTTTGTCCGCGGGGCCGGGCCGGGGGCTCGGGGGGTTGTGGGGGTGTGTGTCCGGGCCCGCGCGCCGCGGGCCCGGGGGGGGGGGGGGGCCCGGGGGCCGCGGCCCCCCCCCCACCGCCGCGTACCGGTCCGGTCAGCCCTCCTCGGCGCCGGCGGGCTCGGGCTCGGCCTCCTCGGCCGGGGCGACGGGGCGTGGGCGGGTCCGGCGCCAGTACCGGTGGACCGGTGCCGTCGGTATCCCGAGCACCAGCAGGAACGGCGCCACCGCGGCCAGCGCCGCCCCCGGCGCCCCGCCTCTCGCCCGTCCGCCCATTCCCGGGCCCTCCCCAAGTCCGTTGACAGTTCCTGTCGTCGGACGCAAGCGCCTGCCGGACGGACACGCCCGGCGGATCGCGAGTCCATCCCGGCTCGGCGCGGAGCCGGCCACGACCTACCCGGCGGTGACCTCGATCCCCGCCCGCCGCAGCAACGCCGCCGTCACGCCGTCCCCCGGCCGCAGCTCCCCGGAGAACGACCCGTCGTAGACCTGCCCGCACCCGCAGGACGGACTGCGCGCCATCAGCACCGCCCGCCGCGCCCCCGCGGCCTCCGCCGCCGCCAGCGCCGCCCGGGCCCCGGCCACGAACTCCCCGGTGCGGTCCGCCCCGGTCGCGTCCACCACCCGCGCCCGCCCGTCCAGCACGTCCGCCCCGTCCCCGCCCACGATCTCCGCCGCCGGCCGCGGTGTCGGCAACCCACCCGCCCCCTCCGGACACACCACGACCGCCCGCCCCTCCGCCACCAGCCGCACGGCACCGGCAGAGGTCTTCGCCCGCCCGTCGTACCGGCAGGGGATCCCGGCCAGACATGCACTCACCATGATCGGTTCCATGACGAGAATCCTACGGAGCGTGGCAGATCCACTACTTCGGGCCTGTGGATGAGCTCCCGGACCAGATGTACGCGCCCCGCGTCGGGCGCTGGTCTTCCGGCTGACACTCACGTGGTCATGGCACGACCGGATCGCGTCGCGGTTGGCCGCAGCGCTGGACGCGCAGGCCCCGGACGGTGGTCTCACCGGAGTCGGAACGCCGTGATCACGGGGTCAAGCTCGGCAAGTACGCCCGGGCCGGCATCCCGCACCGCTGGACCGTCGAGGACGAGAGCGGGCAGCCGGTCGTACCCGTCTTCGTGTTGAGGAGGGCCGTCTCCGCCTACGCGCCGGCCGGGATCTTCCGGGGCACGCTCGAACGCCCGGTGCCGTTCCCTGTCGCGATCGACCTCCGGTGTGCAGCGGATTGAGGGTCCGGCGTAAAGACCTGCGAGACTGCGAGGCATGTCGGATGCACAGGTCGTCGTCGTCGGTGGTGGGATCGCGGGGCTGGCTGCGGCCGCCTTCCTGAGCGGGGCGGCCGGGGGAGCCGCGCGGGCTCGGGTGACGGTGCTGGAGGCGTCCGGGCGGGTCGGGGGCAAGCTGTGGGGCGGCGAGGTCGGCGGGGTCCGGGTGGACCTCGGGGCCGAGTCGGTGCTGGCGCGGCGGCCGGAGGCGGTGGAGCTGGCGCGGGCCGTCGGGCTGGGGGACGAGCTGGAGCCGCCGACCACCGCTAAGGCGGCGATCTGGACCAGGGGCGCGCTGCGGCCGCTGCCCGGCGGGCAGGTGATGGGCGTCCCGGGTGACCTGGAGGCGCTGGCCGCCTCCGGGGTGCTCAGTGCCGAAGGGCTGGACCGGGCCAGGCACGAGCGGGCCACCGAGGTCGGGGCGGACGTCGCGATCGGCCGCTACGTCGCCGACCGGCTCGGCCAGGAGGTGGTGGACCGACTGGTCGAGCCGCTGCTGGGCGGCGTCTACGCCGGGCGCGCCGAGGAGATCTCGCTGCGCGCCGCGGTGCCGCAGTTGCTGCCGATCGCCCAGGGCGGCGGCTCGCTGGTCGCGGGGGTGCACGAGCTGGCGTCCCGGCCGCAGGTGGCCGGCACCCCGGTGTTCCAGGGCCTGCGCGGAGGCCTCGGCACCCTGCCCGAGGCGGTGGCCGCGGCCTGCGTGAAGGCGGGCGTGGACCTGCGCACCGACACCCCGGTGGAGGAACTGCGCCGCACCCCCGGGGGCTGGCGGGTGGTGGCCGGCGGCGAGGTGCTGACCGCCGACGCCGTGGTGCTGGCCGTGCCGGCGCCCGCCGCGGCCCGGCTGCTGCGCGCGGACGCCCCGGCGGCCGCCGCCGAGCTGGACGCCGTCGAGTACGCGGGCATGGCACTGGTCACCCTGGCGTTCCGCCGGGCCGACCTGGCCGAGCCGCCCCGCGGCAGCGGCTTCCTGGTGCCGCCGGTGGACGGCCGCCGGATCAAGGCCTCGACCTTCTCCTCCAACAAGTGGGGCTGGCTGGAGCGTTCCGCCCCGGACGCCTTCCTGCTGCGCACCTCGCTCGGCCGCCACCGCGAGGACGCGGTGCTGGAGCTGCCGGACGAGGAGCTGGTGGCCCGTTCGCTGGCGGACCTGGAGGAGGCGATCGGGCTGACCGCCCGGCCGTACGACACCTTCGTGTCGCGCTTCACGGCCGGTCTGCCGCAGTACCCGGTGGGTCACCCGGAGCGGGTGGCCCGGGTGCGGGCGGCGGCCCGGGGGGTGGGGGCGCTGGCGCTGTGCGGCGCCGCGTACGACGGGGTGGGGATCCCGGCCTGCATCGGTTCGGCGGCCGCCGCCGCGGCGGCCGTCGGCGGGCACATCGACAGACTGTTGACCCCGGCGACCGGGGACGGTTCCACGGAGAGGACAATGGGCGCATGACTGAGAGCGTTGAGCGGGAGCCCGAGCAGCGGCCCGAGAAGAAGAAGGCGCGCGACCTGAACCAGGTCATCCGCTACACCATGTGGTCGGTGTTCAAGCTCAAGGGCGCCCTGCCCGAGGACCGCACCGCCCTCGCCGCCGAGGTGGACGAGCTGTTCGCGCAGCTGGACGCCAAGGACGTGACGATCCGCGGCACCTACGACGTGTCCGGGCTGCGCGCGGACGCCGACATCATGATCTGGTGGCACGCCGAGGACTCGGACGACCTCCAGGAGGCGTACAACCGCTTCCGCCGCACCGGCCTCGGCCGCCAGCTGGAGCCGGTCTGGTCGAACATGGCCCTGCACCGCCCCGCCGAGTTCAACAAGTCGCACATCCCGGCCTTCCTCGCCGACGAGCAGCCGCGCGACTACATCTGCGTCTACCCGTTCGTCCGCTCCTACGAGTGGTACCTGCTGCCGGACGCCGAGCGGCGCGCGATGCTCGCCGAGCACGGCCAGATGGCCCGCGGCTACCCCGACGTGCGGGCCAACACGGTGGCCTCGTTCGCGCTCGGCGACTACGAGTGGCTGCTCGCCTTCGAGGCCGACGAACTGCACCGCATCGTCGACCTGATGCGCGACCTGCGCCCCTCCCGCGCCCGCCTGCACGTCCGCGAGGAGGTGCCGTTCTTCACCGGCCGCCGCAAGCCGGTGAGCGAGCTGCTGAACGGCCTGGTCTGACGCGTTCTTCCGGAACGGGGTCCGCTTCGGCGGGCCCCGTTCCGGCATGTCAGGTGCGGTGGGGACGGAGGGCGGCGCGGAGACGGGGGTCGGGGAGGGCGGCGGGGCCGTTCATGGCGACGGCGGTGAGGAGTTCGCGCTCCTCGTCGTCGACGAGGCCGTGCTGGCGAGCGGGGCGGACCTCGCGGAGGACCTCCTGGCCGATCGGGGAGGCCCAGCGGGTGTACGGGTAGACGTCGACCCGGGCCATCAGCAGGGTGCCCGTGGTGAGCACCAGCGGCAGCGAGAACCAGGCGAGCGGGGCGACGGTGTCACCGCCGGTGAAGCCGCTGACGGACAGCGCGGCGGCCAGCAGCACCACCGTCAGCAGCATCGCGTGCCGGACGTGGCGGACCACCGCCACGGTGTTGCGCTGGACCAGCGCCGGGGTGGCCAGCCCGGCCAGCGAGAGCCGGGCGCCGATCTCCAGCACGGTGGGGTGCTCGCCCATCGCCCGGCGCAGGTCGTCCGTGCGGCACTGGCCCTCGGGACCGACGGTGGCGATCACCGCGCGCTCCAGCCGACTGCGGCCCCTGGGGTCGACCACCGTCGTCCAGCCGGTGTGGGCGAGGTGCAGCCGACCGCGGCCGGCCATCAGGACGAGGGCCAGTTCGACCACCCGGTCCGGGCCGCCGGCCAGGTACGCCGTCTCGTACAGCCCGATGCCGACGGCTTCCGGTGGGCGTAGCCGCTCCTGGTCGGCGAGGGCGTCGGCGGTGGCGGCCATCCGCACCAGCCGGAGGCAGGAGAGCACCGCCGCGACACAGGCCGGTATCAGGAACAGCAACCACATGGGCTTGTTCTATGCCTGGGGCCGTGGCGTGCGGAACGGCTTCCGGGAGCGCGATACCGAACTGTGACGTCAGGAGCCGCCGCAGCTGCTGCCACAGCTCGAACCGCAGCTGCTCCCGCAACTGGAGTGGGAGGAGCCGCAGCTGCTGGAGTGCGAGGAGCCGCACGAGGAGTGGTGCGAGGAGCCGCAGGAGGAGTGGTGCGAGGAGCCGCAGGAGGAGTGGTGGTGGGTGGAGCCCGAGTCGGAGGAGGCGCCGCACGAGCTGACCGGGGCGCCGCAGGAGGAGCTGCTCGACGAGACCGCGGCCGAGGAGGAGGACGAAGACGAGGACGAGGAGAGGAAGGAGGACGAGGCCCGCCGGACCGCCTCCTCCTCGGCGACCGCGGCCAGCATCGCGGCCTCCAGCTCCGGGTTGTCCAGCGAGGCCGCGGCCAGTCCACCGAGGGCGACCGCGCCGAGCATCGCGCCGCCCGTGAGCCGGGGCGAGACGCCGGAGCTGGGCGACCACGGAGTGCTGCCCTGCATCAGGCCGAGCTGGCGGTGCCCGGCCGGGGTGACCCGGCCGTTCGCCGGGATGCTGGTGAGCAGGGTGACGGCGCCGACGAACAGCAACAGGCCGGGGTACCAGAGGTTGGCGCGGTCGTAGCCGGCCTCGTGGTCGTCGAGCAGCAGGGCGAGCCCGGCGGAGAGCACGACGACCAGCATCGCGAGCCAGAGCAGCCGACGGGCCAGGAGGGCCCGGCGCAGCCGCTCGGGGCGGCGCATCAGGCCGCGGTCGGCGAGCCGGTCGCCGATCTCCTGGACGGCGGCCGACCGGGTGACCGCGCGCCGCAGCGAGCCGAGGGCCCGGCTGCCGGTCGGGCCGACGGCGTCGTGGACCGCCTGGTCGACGGCGTCGTAGGGCTTGGAGCCGGTGAGGGTGACCAGGCCGGCGCGGTTGATCACGACCTGCTCGCTCAGGTGCATCCGGACCAGCGCGGTGTCGAAGACCCGGCCGGGGCCGCCGGCGAGGAAGGCGGTGTCCAGCAGCGGCAGGCCGCGGCCGGGCAGGCCCTGCGGCTTCGGGACGTGCCGGACCCGCTGCCGGGTCTGTGAGGCGTACAGGGCGGCCGCGATCAGCAGGGCGGCCGGGATCAGGAAGTAGCTGTTGTGCCACATGGGCGGTTCCCCCGGGAAGACGTCGGTTCAGTGGCGGCGCAGGGCCCGGCGCAGCCGGGCGAGCGGTCCGGCCGGCGGTGGTGCCGGGTGGAGCCAGTGCTCCAGGGCGCGGCGGTGGTCGGCGGCGGGCGGGCCGCCGTCGGTGAGCACCCACGTGGCGAAGGCCCGGGCGTCGGCGTGGTAGCCGCCGGTCTGCGGGTGGGTGCGGGCGTAGCGGAGGAAGAGCGGCCCGTACTCCGCCCCGAGCAGGCGGGGCAGGTCGGGGGCGACCTTCGCGGTGGTGTCGCGCCGTTTGGCGGCGAGGCCGGTGGACTGGGCGCTGACCTGGTCCGGGTCGAAGCCGGGCGGGACGGGGCCGCCGGCCACCAGGGCGGCCAGCAGGTCCGTCTGGCGCCGGGCGAGGCGCTCCCGGGCCGGGCTGAGCTCGACCTCGCCGAGGTCCAGGTCGTTCATCGCGGGGTGCTCCCCTCCAGCACCCGGCGGATGGCGTCCAGTTCACCGGCCAGTTCGGAGGGCGGCGGGAAGTCGGCGTCCCGTTCCAGCAGGACGCCGGGCGGTGCGACCCGCGCGCAGAGTTCGGCCAGGACCTCCAGCACCGGTTCGGTGACGGGGTGGGCGTGGGTGTCGTGCCACACGCCGTCGACCAGGGTGCCACCGGCGACGTGCACGTAGGCGAGCGCCTCCAACGGCAGCCGGTCGAGTTCGGCGGCCGGGTCGGTGCCGAGGTTGACCCGGTTGGTGTGCAGGTTGGCGACGTCGATCAGCAGCCGGACGCCGGTGCGCGCGACCAGTTCGGCGAGGAACTCGCCTTCGGTGAACTCGTCGTCGGGCCAGGCGAGTTGGGCGGCGATGTTCTCCAGCGCGAGTGGCACCGGGAGGTGGTCCTGGGCGATCCGGACGTTCTCGGCGATCACCCGCAGCGAGTCCCGGGTGCGAGGGACGGGCAGCAGGTGCCCGGCCTCCAGGCCGCCGGCCCGGACGAACGCCAGGTGCTCGGTGACCAGCGGGGAGCCGAGCGCGAGCGCCGCCCCGGCGAGCCGGTCGAGCCGGTCCGGGTCGGGCCGGTCCGCGCCGCCGAGGCCGAGGCCGACGCCGTGCGGGACGACGGTGACGCCGCGTCCGCGCAGGGCGGTGAGCGAGTCGGGCAGGTGGTCGGCGCAGATGTTCTCGGCGACCACCTCGACCCAGTCCAGGCCGGGTTGGCGCTCGACCACGGTGTCGATCTCGCTGCGCCAGCCGAGGCCGATGCCGAGCCGGGGCGCGGCGCCGACGGTGGCTACACCGGCGGCGACGCCGGCGGCGTCGGACAGGTTCAGGGCAGGGGAAGTCATCGGTTCGCCCCCTTCGGAGGGCTGGACGGGGAGGCCTTCGGGCGGTGCGGGCGTCGTCGCCAGGACCGCGCGGCCGTGCTGCTGAGGATGTCCCCGGGCGGGGTGGCTGCCAAGCCTCACCCGGTCTTCTCAGAGCATTATTTGAGCTTGCCGTCCTGGTGATCAGGGATTCCAACCCCTGGTCGGGACCGTTCCCACAGGTGGGGTACGGCTCCGGGGCGGCGAAAACCGGAGGCGGCGCCGGGTGCGTGCGGCTACCGTGCGGACCGATGACTGAGAACGCACTGACGATCCGTGACTTCCGCCCCGACGACGCCGGGGCCGTGGCCGCCGCCCACCGGGCCGGGCGCGAGCACCTGGTGATGACCGCCGAGGCCCTGCTCTGGCTGAACGCCCGGCAGGATCCCGAGCAGCACTTCCGTACCTTCGTGGCCGACCTGGACGGCCGGGTGGTCGGCGCGGTGCGCTGCGGGGTGGTGCTCGGGACGACGGCCACCGGCGTCGGCTACGCCAACGGCAGCGTGCTGCCGGAGTTCCGCCGGCGCGGCGCGGCCACCGCGCTACTGGCCGCGGCCGAACGCCACCTGAGCGGCCACGGGGTGGCCGAACTGCACACCTGGCTGGACGACGAGCCGGCCTCGCTGGCCTTCGGCACCGCCCGGGGCTACGAGCTGCGGAGCTCCGCGCAGTTCGGCGGCCGGGACCTGACGCTGCCGCTGCCGCCCGCGCCGCCGCTGCCGGCCGGCGTGGAGCTGCGCCCGGCCACCGACTGGGCGGACGACCCGCGCCCGCTGTACCTGGTGGAGGCGGACGCGATCCGGGACGAGCCGGGCGAGGTGCCGATGGACGCCCTGGAGTACGAGGCGTGGCTCCGCGGCGACTGGGCCCGGCCGGACCTCGACCGGGGGCTGACGACGGTCGCCGTGGTGGACGGCGAGCCGGCCGCGCTCACCCTGGCGCAGACCGACGGGGTGGACCGCTACTGGTCCGGGTTCACCGCCTGCCGCCGGGAGTTCCGCGGCCGCGGCCTGAGCAAGCTGGCCAAGCTGGAGTCGCTGCGGCTCGCTGCGGCGGCGGGCTACCGGCGCGCGTACACCAGCAACGACACCACCAATGCGCCGATGCTGGCGATCAACGCCTGGCTGGGGTACGAGCGTTGCGCGGGGGAGCGGAAGGGGATCAAGCGGCTGGGGTGACGGCCGGCGCGGTGGCCGCCGCTCTCCGATCGCCGTCTAGGGGGTATTTCCAGCCAGGGGCGGGGACATGACCAGGGCACACAGTTCGTGGTCGAGTCTTCCTCCAGGGGGATCATATGGAGATCCTGCTGCAGGTGCTGATCGCATCGGTTCCGGCCGTGATCGGCTTCCTCGCGGCCCGCTCGCTCGCCCGTACCAGGCTGTTCCTGCGCTACGGCTTCCTACGGGCGATGCTGGCGCCGTACGGCCGGGTGCAGATCGTCATCCCCAGCCTGGAGGTGGCGGAGTTCGCCGTCACCTCGGACGGCTGCCAGCTGACCAGCCGCGGGCCGAAGAACGTGCTGTTCGTGCCGATGGCCGAGGCCCGGGCGATAGCGGAGCTGACCGACCTGCTGCGGAAGGTCAACCGCAAGGCGACGATCGAGCTGGTGGTGGCCGGGGCGCAGGATCCGCGGATGCCGACCTTCTCGATCGGCGGTCCGAGCGTCAACTCCTACTCCGGCGGCGTGCTGGACGCGGTCTTCCCGGACTTCGCCGTCGAGTACCCGGACGCGGCCCGCGCCCGCTGGGGTGGGATGACCTTCGAGGCGTTGTACGGCCCGACCGGTGAACTGGTCCGCGACCACGGCTTCATCTTCGTCACCCGCACGCCCCGGCACGCGCCCTGCGTGGTGCTCTGCGGGGTGTTCGCCTTCGGCTCGGCGATGGCGGTGGAGGCGCTGACCTCGGCGAACCGGAGTTCCCCGCTGGCGGTGCTGTTCCGCTCTGGGGAGAAAGGATTCGTCGCGGTGGAGGGGCGGGTGATCGGCCTGGACACGGTGGACGTCACGGTCGAGGTCTGCCGGGTCCTGCCCGCGCCGCGGTCCGACGTGCCGTCCGGGTTCCGGGGTGAAGCGTCCATCAGTCGTCCCGAACAGTGAGACGATTGGTCTCGACCACGCGGTGCGAATCCGGACAGTGCGGGAGAGACCGGGGCATGAACTCCAGTCGGTCGTACAGCTTTTGCCCCATCCCTGACACAACATGGGCATAATCGCGCGCATGACGATCAACCGTGCGAACGTGAGCGCGATTGCCGAGGACCTGTATGTGTGGCTCCCCCCGAAGCGGGGCTGGGGCCTGGCCAACTGCGGCCTGCTGGCCTCCGAGGCCACCGCGCTCTGGATCGACACCCCGTACGACCCCTCGCTGGCCGGGGAGTTCCTGGCCGCCAGCCGACGCTTGCTGCCGACCGGGGTCGACATCGACCGGGTGGTCGTCACCCACGCCAACGGCGACCACCTGTGGGGCGCCGGGGTGCTCCCGGACGCCGAGGTGATCGCCACCCGCGAGGCGCTGGAGCACATCCACTGGGAGCCCACCCCCCAGCAGCAGCACGCCCTGCTCACCAACAGCGACCCGGACTCCCCGCTCGGCGGCTACCTCCGGGAGCACTTCGGCCGCTTCGACTGGTCCACCACCGAGCCGGTGCACCCGGACACCGTCTTCACCGGCGAGCTGGAGCTCAAGGTCGGCCGCTACCCGGTGCAGATCACCAGCCTGCCAGCCGCCCACACCGGCGGCGACCTGATGGTCCACCTCCCGCACCAGCGCGCGGTGTTCACCGGCGACGTGATCTTCTCCTCCAGCCCCGAGCAGCCCGGCGACCACCCCTCGCACTGGGCCGGCCCGCTGGAGAACGTCATCGGCGCCTGCGAACAGGCCCTCGCCACCGGCGCGGAGATCTTCGTCCCCGGCCACGGCCCGGTGCTCGACCGCGACGGCGTCCAGGAGCACATCGGCTACCTGGCGTACGTCCGCGAGCGCGCCCACGATCTGCACGCCGCCGGGATACCCGCGCTGGACGCCGCCCGGCGGGTCATCGCCGAGCAGCGCCACCCCGAACTCGGCCTGCCCGAGCGGCTGGTGCTCACCGTCGCGGCCGAGTACCGGCACCTGGACGGCTCGGAGCTGCCCGGCATCCTGGACGCCATGGGCCAGGTCGCCCTGGTGGCCCGCGAACTGGCCGAGGACTCCGCCCGCATCCCGCGTCCGCGCGCCGCCGGGAGCTGACGGCCCGGGGCACCGGCAGTCGCTCGTACGCTCCGCACCCCCGCTCCGCACCCCCGCTCCCCGCTCCGCACCCGCGCTCCCCGCTCCCGCCCGGAACCGAAGCCCGAAGCCCGAACTCCGGGGCGACGGCCCTGGCCCAGCAGCAAGGACACCCGAGGACTCCGATGACGCAGATCGCGCTGATCGCCCTGGCGCTGGTCGCCGCCGCGGCCACGGTCGTGCTCTCCCGCAGCCGGGCCAAGGCCGTCGGCCGGGCGGTGGCCGCCGAGGCCGCGCTCGGCCACGACGCGCAGCAGGCCCGCGCCGCGGAGGCCAAACTCGCCCGCGCCGAACGACAGTTGAACGAGGCCCAGGAGGCCGTGCGGAACGCCGCCGAGCAGGCCCGGCGGGCCGAGGAGCACACCCGGGCCGCCGACCAACGGGGCGCCGCCGCCAACGCCCGGGCCAAGGAGGCGAACGCCGGTGTCGAGGAGGCGAACGCCCGCGCCCAGGAGGCCGAGGCCCGGCTGGCCGCCGCCGACCGGCGCGCCGCCGCGCTGCTCGCCGAGATCGGCCACCTCGCCCAGGAACGGGTCTCCGCCACCGCCGTCCGGCTGACCCACACCAACGCCCCGGCGGTCGGCCCGCTGGACGCGCAGGCCGTCGGCCCCGCGGGCGTCCGGGCCCTGCAGTCCGTCCTGGACGCCACCACCGCGGCCCTCGCCGACGAGCGCGAGCGGGTCGACGCCGCCGCCCGGGCCGCCATGCGCGGCGCCACCTCCCGGATCCAGACCCTGCTGTACCAGATCCAGAGCCTGGTCCAGCAGCTCCAGCACGACAACGACGACCCCCGGCTGCTGGAGGTCGACTTCCGCAACGAGGTCGCGCTGCGCCGGATCCAGACCGTCGCGGTGCTCTGCGAGGCCTGGCCGGGCCTGGCCCGGACCGACTCCCCGCTCGCCGAGGTGGTCGTCGGCGCGCTCTCCCGGGTGCCCGGCTACGCCCGGATCAAGGTCGCCAACCACCTGCGCGAGCAGCGGCTGGCCGTGGTCGCCCGGGCCGCCGAGCCGATCGCCATCGCCATCGCCGAACTGCTCGCCAACGCCACCGCCTACTCCCACCCGGAGACCGACGTCCCGGTGACCGTCCAGCAGGGCGGCCGCGGCGCGCTGGTGATCGTCGACGACAGCGGCATCGGGATGGACGAGGACCAGCTGCGCCGGGCCCGCCGGCTGCTGGCCGGCCCGTCGGACGTGCTGCTCACCGAGCTGGGCAACCCACCCAAGACCGGCTTCGCGGTGGTCGGCAAGCTGGCCCGCCAGTACGGCTTCACCTGCCACATCGAGCCCTCGCCGTACGGCGGCATGCGGACCATCCTGCGCATCCCGGCCGCGCTGGTGACGACGGTGGACGACGAACAGCCGCTGTCGGTGCTCACCCCGCTGCCGCTGCGGGCCGGGAACGGCCCGGCCCAGGCGCCCGCCGTCGCGGCCGTCCCGCCGATGCGCGACGCCGACGAGCAGGACGCACCGGTGCTCGCCGACCGCCACAACCAGCCCGGCCCGCACCCGGCGCCGGCCATCCACGTGGTGCCCGACCCCGAGCCGGGCGCCGGCCCCGACGGGGACGGCAGCGGCCTGCCCAGCCGGCGCCGCCGCCGTCCGCTCGCCGCCGAGGAGCCGGGCACGGCCCCGGGGGCACCGGCGGCCGGGGCCGCGGACGGCCCGGGGGAGCGGCCCGCACCGTACGTCCGCAGCCCCGAGCAGGCCGCCGCCCACTGGCAGGCGCTGCAGCGCGGCACCGACTCCGGCCGGGCCGCCGCGGCGCAGGCCGTCCCCGGCGGCGCCGGGAGTGCCGGGAGCACTGCGACCGCCGGAGCCCGTGAGCCCGGCGCCACCGCCGCCACGGCTTCTACGACCGCCCCGACGTCCACGACCGGCGAGACCATCGCGACCGGCAGCACCGCCGCGACCGGCAGCACCGCCGCGACCCGCGGCACCGGCACGAGCAGCAGCACCGGCGACCGCACCACCGGACCGACCTTAGAAGGAGCAGAGCAGTGAGCAGCTCGCCCAGCCCGACCGCCACCGACGAGATCTCCTGGGTGCTGAGCCCGCTGCTGGAGCTGCCGGGGGTGCTGCACGCGGTGGTCGCCACCGGTGACGGCCTGGTCGAGGCCGCCTCCGACGGCCTCGGCCGGGCCTCCGCCGAGCGGGTCGCCGCGATGACGGCCACCGTGCACGCCGCCGCCCGCGCCTTCACCACCGCCTTCACCGACACCGAGCGGCCGCGGCTGGCCCAGACCGTGGTGGAGTCCGACCTCGGCTACGCCATCGTCGTCCCCGCCGGGGAGAACACCTCGCTCGCCGTGTTCACCGCCCCGGACGCCCAACTCGGCAACGTGGCCTACCAGATGCAGCTCCAGGTCGCCGCCCTGGGCCGGGCGCTGGCGAGCCCGTCCCGGCAGCAGGGCGCCGGCTCGCCGGCCACCGCGGGACCGCGCACCGGGCGGCGGGTCACCGGGTCGCAGGGCGCCCCCGCCGGGTCATGAGCGAGCGCAGCGAGCGAATCGTCAGCAGGTGCGCGTGGGCGGATGCCCCTGCCGAGCGAAGCGAGGTGGGCGCATGACCGCCGTCCCCCGCAGGCGGATGGTGCCCGCCTACCTGGCCACCGGAGGCCGAGCCCGCCCCGGCACCGAGGGCTTCGAGCGGCTGACCGTCCTGTTCGCCGACCGGGCCGACCGGGCGGAACCGCCGGCCGACCTCGAACCCGAACACCGTCGGCTCTGGGAGCTGCTGCGTCCCGGCGCGCTGACCGTGGTGGAGGCCGCCGCGCACCTGCGCCTGCCGGTCAGCGCCACCGTCTTCCTGGCGGCCGACCTGGTCGAGGCGGGCTGCCTGCACGCCCGCGCGCCGATCCCGCGCGCCCAGCAGACCGACCGCTCCATCGTCGAGAGGCTCCTCGTTGGACTCCGTGCGCTCCGGTGAGCCCGGCCCCGGCTTCCCCGCCGGGCGGCCGAGCCGGGTGGGCTACCTGCCCGACCGGGACCAGACGCTGATGAAGCTCCTGGTCGCCGGCCCGTTCGGGGTCGGCAAGACCACGCTCATCCGCACCCTCTCCGAGATCGCCACCCTGCACACCGAGGAGGCGATGACCGAGACCGGACGGCCGGTGGACGACCTGGCGGGTCTGCCGGAGAAGTCCACCACCACCGTCGCGGTGGACTTCGGCCGGCTCACCCTGCCCGGCAACACGGTGCTCTACATGTTCGGCACCCCCGGCCAGCGGCGATTCTTCCCGCTCTGGCAGGACATCGCCCGCGGCGCCCTGGGCGCCCTGGTGCTGGCCGACACCCGCCGGCTGGCCGACTCCTTCGAGATCATGGACATGGTCGAGGAGCAGGGCCTGCCGTACGCCGTCGCCGTCAACCGGTTCCCGGACTCCCCGGCCCACCCGCCCGAGGTGCTGCGCGCCCACCTGGACCTGCACGCGGCGACGCCGCTGCTGCTGTGCGACGCCCGAGAGCGCGGCAGCAGCATCGACGCGCTGATCGCGCTGGCCGAGCACGTCCTCGACACCCTGCCCGTCGGCCTCGACACCCACGAGGGACAGTGACCACCGAAACCCGACCGACCCCGATCTACGGCCCGGTCTTCGCCGCCGACCCCCAGCTGGTGTACGAGCGGCTGCGCCGTCACGGCGCCGTCGCCCCGGTGGAGATCGCCCCCGGGGTCGAGGCCCTGCTGGTCACCGACTACCAGGCCGCCCTGGACCTGCTGCGCGACACCGACACCTTCTCCAAGGACTCCCGTGCCTGGCAGGCGACCGTCCCGCCGAACTCCCCGCTGCTTCCGGTGCTCGGCTACCGCCCCACCGCGCTGTTCAGCGACGGCGCGACGCACGCCCGCTACCGGGCGGTGATCACCGACGGCCTCGCCCTGTTCGAACCGCACCGGCTCCAGCGCCAGGTCGCCGAGGCCGCCCACCAGCTGATCGACCGCTTCGCGGCGGTCGGCAGCGCGGACCTGATCGCCGAGTACGCCCGCCAGCTGCCCGCCTTCGTGCTGACCACCTGGTTCGGGGTGCCCGAGGAGGAGCACGCCGAGGTGGTCGCCGCGATCACCGGGCTGATCGAGTCCACCGCGAAGGCCGGCGCCGCGTACGGGAAGCTCGTCGCGGTGGTCACCGCGATGGTCGCCGAGCGCCGTGAGCGCCCCCGGCACGACCTCGCCTCCTGGTTCGTCACCCACCCGGTCGGGCTGGACGACGACGAGGTGATCCGGCAGGTCACCCTGACCATGATCGCCGGGCACGAGCCGACCACCAACCTGATCGGCAACGCCCTGCTGCGCCTGCTCACCGACGCCCGCTACGCCGGCTCGCTGTTCGGCGGCGCGATGACCGCGCACCAGGCGATCGACGAGGTGCTGTGGCACGAGCCGCCGCTGGCCAACCTCTCCGCCCACTACCCGCGTTACGACATCACCTTCCACGGCCGCGAGATCGCGGCGGGCTCGCTGGTGCTGGTCTCGTACGCGGCCGCCAACTCCCAGGCCGCGCCGCCGACCGACGGCGACGGGCTGCGCAGCGGCGAGAGCGCCCACCTGGCCTGGGCGGCCGGCCCGCACGCCTGCCCGGCCCGTGACCCGGCCTTGCTGATCGCGATCACCGCCATCGAGCAGCTGACCAGTCGGCTCAGCGACCTCGAACTCGCCACCCCGGCCGAGGAGTTGCTCTGGCGCCCGGGCCCGTTCCACCGCGCCCTGGTGCACCTGCCGGTCCGCTTCGCACCGCTGGCCGGATAGCCGGACGGCCGGAGCCGGATAGCCGGACGGCCGGAGCCGGAAAGTCGGGCCAGGACAGACCGAGGGCCCGGACGGAGACCGTCCGGGCCCGCAACGACAAGCTGCTACTCGGCCGGCCGCAGCGTCAGCGAGATGCTGTTGATGCAGTACCGCTGGTCGGTCGGCGTCCCGTAGCCCTCGCCCTCGAAGACGTGCCCCAGGTGCCCGCCGCACTTGGCGCAGCGCACCTCGACCCGGCGCATGCCGAGCGTGCTGTCCTCGATGTACTCGACCCGGTCCTCGGCCAGCGGCGCGTAGTACGAGGGCCAGCCGCAGTGGCTGTCGAACTTGGTCTCGGAGCTGAACAGCTCCGCCCCGCAGGCCCGGCAGCCGTACACGCCGACCGTCTTGGTGTCGGTGTACTCGCCGACGAACGGCCGCTCGGTGCCCGCCTCGCGGAGCACGTGGTACTCCTCGGGGCTGAGCTGGGCGCGCCACTCGGCCTCGGTCTTCTCGATCTCGTAGCTCATCACGACTCCCGCTCGGCGTACGTCAGACGTTGGAGGCAACGTTCGCGAGGTGCTCCAGAATTTCTGGGCCCAGGTTGGTGACGTCGCCGGCGCCCATGGTGAGCAGCAGGTCGCCGGGGCGGGCCAGGCCGGCCAGCAGGGCGGGGGCGGCGGCGAAGTCGTGCTCGGGGGTGACGTCGGCGCCGGCCCGGCGGGCGGCGTCGATGATCAGCTCGCTGGTGATGCCCGGGATCGGGTCCTCGCGGGCCGGGTAGATGTCCAGCACCACCGAGGCGTCTGCCAGGGCCAGGGCCTGGCCCATCTCCTCGGCGAGCTGCTGGGTGCGGCTGAACAGGTGCGGCTGGAAGACCACCAGCACCCGGCCCTCGCCCTCCAGGCCCTCGCGGATGGCCTCCAGGTCGGCGGTCATCTCGGTCGGGTGGTGGGCGTAGGAGTCGATCACCTGGACGCCGGCCGCCTCGCCCTTGAGCTGCAGGCGGCGGCGAACGCCGGTGTAGGCGCCGAGCGCCTTGGCCAGGTCGGCGGCCGGGACGCCCAGCGCGATGCCGGCGGCCAGCGCGGCGACCGCGTTGTGGGCGTAGTGCCGGCCGGGCACCGAGACGGTGAAGGTCAGCTCGGCGCCGTCCAGCAGGACGGTGACCTCGCTGGTCATGCCGTGGGCGACGACGGACAGGACGCGCAGGTCGGCGTCCTCGGCGGCGCCGACGGTGACCACGTTGAGCCCCTCGCGGCCGGCCACCCGGGCGGTCAGCTCCCGGGCGCCGTCGTGGTCGGCGGAGACCACCAGGGTGCCGCCGGGGGTGATCCGGCCGACGAAGGTCTCGAAGGACTCGTAGATCTCGTCGATCGAGGCGTAGTTGGCGTGGTGGTCCAGCTCCACGTTGAGCACGATCGCCACCTCGGGCGCGTACTTGTGGAAGCTGCGGTCGCTCTCGTCGGCCTCGGCGACGAAGATCTCGCCGGTGCCGTGGTGGGCGTTGGAGCCGGGGGCGTCGAGGTCGCCGCCGATCGCGTAGGACGGCTCCAGGCCCAGCTCGCCGAGGGCGACGGCGAGCATGCTGGTGGTGGTGGTCTTGCCGTGGGTGCCGGCCACCGCCAGCGCCCGGCGGCCGCCCATCAGCGCGGCCAGCGCGTCGGAGCGGTGCACCACCGGGATGCCGCGCTCGTGGGCGGCGACCAGCTCCGGGTTGTCGGCGCGGATCGCGCTGGAGACCACGATGCTGCTGGCGCCGTCCGGCACGTGCTCGGCGGCGTGGCCGACGTGCACCGCGGCGCCGAGGGCGCGCAGCGCGAGGACGGTCTCGGACTCCTTGGAGTCGCTGCCGGAGACGCTGGCACCGCGCACTGCGAGGATCTTCGCCAGGCCGGACATCCCGGCGCCGCCGATGCCGATGAAGTGCGGGGCGTGCAGGTCGTGCGCGGCGTCGTTCAAGGCGTGGCTCCGTACGGGCGATGGCGGTGTGGGCAGATGGGTCCGGCGGGGTGCGGGACGCGCGAGAGGTGGGACGCGTACGAGACGCGCGAATCGTCCTCGCGGACGGACCGCAAGGACGATTCTGCACCACCGGCGCGCGGTGCCACACGGAGCTACGAGTCGCTGGCGAACAGCCTCAGCACCGGCACCCCCACCTTGTGGCGGGCCTGGGAGGCCCAGTCGCGGTGGAAGAACTCCTCCACGAAGTGCGGTGAGGTGAGCACCACCACCTCGTCGGCCCGGTGCTCCTCGACCGCCGCGCGCAGCCGGTCCAGCGGCTTCTCCTCGACCAGCTCGCCGATCGCCTCGGCCCCGGCCCGGCGCAGGTGGCGCAGGCTGTGCTCGAGCGATTCGCCGGCCACGGTCGGGCCGCCCTCGGACTCGTCGTGCTCGTGCACCACCTTGTCGAGGTGGCCGAGGGCGACGTCGTCGAGCGCCCGCAGCAGTTCGTCCTGCTTGCCGCGCGGCTGCATCAGGACGACGAAGGACACCTTCTCGTCGCTGTGGAGCGTGGTGACCAGCTCCACGTCCGCGTCCGAGAGCGCCTTTTCGATCATCAGTACCGTCTTGAACACGTGAGTCCCTTCCAGTGGCCGGCCCCCGGGCCCCGGCATCGCATAACGGGATCACGATCGGGGGGTCACGGGGTCATCCGAACCCAGGTGACGCAGGTAGCGGGTGAAGAGGAATCCTTTCTGCTCGATCAATGAGACCAGCCGCATCCGCTGCACGTCAGGCATTTCCGCATCGCGGACGATGCGCGGCGCGTCGCCGCCGGTGAGCAGCGGGGCCAGCGACAGGCACAGTTCGTCCAGTAGGTCCGCCGCCGCCAGCTGGCCCAGCAGCCGCGGCCCGCCCTCGGTCAGCAGCCGCGTCCAGCCCCGCTCCACCAGGGCCGCCACACCCGCCCGCAGGTCCACCGAGCCGCGCCCGGCGAGCACCAGGTCGGCCACCGCGGCGACCTCCCGGCGGCGCTCCTCGGGGGCGTCCTCGACGGTGATCACCACCGTCCTGACCAGCGGTTCCGTGAACAGCGGCGCACCCAGGTCGAGGTTCAGCGAGCGGCTCACGACCGCGATCGCGGGGGCCGCGGACTGCCCCGCCGCCGCCCGCGCGGCCGCGAACTCCCGGCGGGCCCGGGCCGGCCGGTAGCCCTCCGCCCGGACCGTCTCGGCACCCACCAGCACGACGTCCGACAGGGCCCGCAGCACCCCGAAGATCCGCTTGTCGGCGTCGCCGGACAGCCCCTCGGACAGTCCGTCGAGCTTCGCCCCGCCGTCCAGCCCGGCCACCATGTTGGCGCGCAGCCAGGGGCGCCCCCGATTCACCTGGTCGGGGTACGCGTAGACGGCGGCGAGCGATTCCAGGTCGGACGGATCCGCGACCGGAGCGCCCAGCGGGCTGATCAACTGTTGCATGCCCTCAGTGTTCCACCGCGGGCCCGCCGAGGGGGGCCGGGAGGCGGTTCGGAGGGGACGGGGGCGGGGCGTACCCTCTACTAACGTGCCCGCAGCCTCCCGCCCCGCCACCGCGACCGAGTCGATAGCCGCCGCGAGCCCGGCCGGCGCCCCGATCGCGCTCACCGACCGCCGCCCCGTCGTGCCCGCCGAGCGGCTGGTCGCCGAGATGGTCCCGCCGCCCCGGTTCGCCGACGTGAGCTTCGGGACGTACATCCCGGACCAGACCCAGCCCAGCCAGTACGAGGCCGTCCAGGTGCTGGAGCAGTTCGCTGCGACCCTCGGCGGAGGAAACGGTTCCGCGCCCAAGCGCAGCTGGTTCCGCCGCTCCGCCCCCGCGCCCACCGGCCCGGCCGGGGTCTACCTCGACGGCGGCTACGGCGTCGGCAAGACCCACCTGCTCGCCTCGCTCTGGCACGCCGCCCCCGGCCCCAAGGCCTTCGGCACCTTCGTCGAGCTGACCAACCTGGTCGGCGCGCTCGGCTTCCAGCAGGCCGTCCGGACCCTCTCCGGGCACACCCTGCTGTGCATCGACGAGTTCGAACTGGACGACCCGGGCGACACCGTGCTGGTCTCCACCCTGCTCGGCCGGCTGGTCGAGAACGGCGTCAAGCTGTGCGCCACCTCGAACACCCTGCCGGAGAAGCTCGGCGAGGGCCGCTTCGCCGCCGCCGACTTCCTGCGCGAGATCCAGGGCCTGTCCGCGCACTTCCGCCCGATGCGGATCGACGGCCAGGACTACCGCCACCGGGGCCTGCCCGACGCCCCGCCGCCGTACGCCGACGACGCCGTCGAGGCCGCCGCCGCCCGCACCCCCGGCGCCTCGCTGGACGACTTCGACGCGCTGCTCGCCCACCTCTCCGCCGTCCACCCCAGCCGCTACGGCGCGCTGCTGGACGACGTCTCGGCGGTCTGCCTGCGCGGCGTGCGGCAGGTCGACGACCAGTCCACCGCGCTGCGCCTGGTCGTCCTCGCCGACCGGATGTACGACCGCGAGCTGCCCATCACCGCCTCCGGCCTGCCCTTCGACCAGGTCTTCCCGGAGGACATGCTGCGCGGCGGCTACCGCAAGAAGTACCTCCGCGCCGTCTCCCGCCTGGTCGCCCTCGCCCGCGACAGCGCCAAGCTGGGGTGAACTCCTTCCGGGGCGGGGGCCACGAGCTCGAACTCGGCAACGGCGCCACCGAGGAGCTGGTCGAGGTCCTGATGCTCGCGGTCACCGCCCTGGCCCGGGAGGACTGGCACCACGCCTTCGCCGCCGAGCTGGCCGGCCAGGACCAGTACCTGATGGGCCGCGGCGCGGTCGGCCTCGACCTCGACGAGCTCGACTGGGGCCCCGACCCGGAACGCGGCCGCGCCTTCGCCCTCGACGTCGTCGACCTCGCCCTCACCCGCCACCGCTGGGACGAGCTGGGCCACCACCCCGCGCACGCCGAGGCCGACCTCCGGGCCCTGCGCCGCCTGCTGACCGCCCTCCGCCCCGCCCCCGGCCCGCCCGCCGAGCCCGCCGAGCCCGCCGAGGTCATGGCCGCCTCCTGCCGCCACCACCGCATCCTCACGCCCGTCCCCTGGTACCCCGCCTGCGTCCGCTGCTCCTCGGCCTGAGCGGAACGGCGCCGGTTGTCAGTGCCGGGCCGTACGGTTGGAAGCGTGCGTCCCATCACGAGTATTGAGCGGTCCGTGGCGCCCTTCGAGGTCGTCAGTCCCTTCCAACCGAACGGTGACCAGCCGGCGGCGATCGCCGAGCTGGAACGGCGGATCAGGGCGGGGGAGAAGGACGTCGTGCTGCTCGGTGCCACCGGCACCGGCAAGTCGGCCACCACGGCCTGGATGATCGAGAAGCTGCAGCGCCCCACGCTGGTGATGGCGCCGAACAAGACCCTGGCGGCCCAGCTGGCGAACGAGTTCCGCGAGCTGCTGCCGAACAACGCGGTCGAGTACTTCGTCTCGTACTACGACTACTACCAACCCGAGGCGTACGTCCCGCAGACGGACACCTACATCGAGAAGGACTCCTCGATCAACGAGGAGGTCGAGCGGCTGCGGCACTCGGCGACCAACTCGCTGCTCACCCGCCGCGACGTGATCGTGGTCGCCTCCGTCTCCTGCATCTACGGCCTCGGCACCCCGCAGGAGTACGTGGACCGGATGGTCCCGCTCAAGGTCGGCCAGGAGATCGACCGCGACGTGCTGCTGCGCCGCTTCGTGGACATCCAGTACGCCCGCAACGACGTGGCCTTCACCCGCGGCACCTTCCGGGTCCGCGGCGACACCATCGAGATCTTCCCGGTCTACGAGGAGCTGGCCGTCCGGATCGAGATGTTCGGCGACGAGATCGAGTCGCTGTACACCCTGCACCCGCTCACCGGCGAGATCATCAGCCAGGACGAGCAGACCTACGTCTTCCCCGCCTCGCACTACGTGGCCGGCCCCGAACGCATGGAGCGGGCGATCACCGGCATCGAGCAGGAGCTGGAGCAGACGCTCGCCAAGCTGGAGAAGCAGGGCAAGCTGCTGGAGGCCCAGCGGCTGCGCATGCGCACCACCTACGACATCGAGATGCTGCGCCAGATCGGCACCTGCTCGGGCGTCGAGAACTACTCGATGCACTTCGACGGCCGTGAGCCCGGCTCGGCGCCGAACACCCTGCTGGACTACTTCCCGGAGGACTTCCTCCTGGTCATCGACGAGTCGCACGTCACCGTCCCGCAGATCGGCGCGATGTACGAGGGCGACGCCTCGCGCAAGCGCACCCTGGTCGAGCACGGCTTCCGGCTGCCGTCCGCGATGGACAACCGCCCGCTGAAGTGGGAGGAGTTCCTGGGCCGGATCGGCCAGACGGTGTACCTGTCGGCGACGCCGGGCCCGTACGAGCTGTCGCGCGGCGACGGGCAGGTCGAGCAGATCATCCGCCCGACCGGTCTGATCGACCCCGAGGTGATCGTCAAGCCGACCGAGGGCCAGATCGACGACCTGGTGCACGAGGTCCGCAAGCGGGTCGAGAAGGACGAGCGGGTCCTGGTCACCACGCTGACCAAGAAGATGGCCGAGGACCTCACCGACTACATGCTGGGCCTGGACATCCGGGTCCGGTACCTGCACAGCGACGTGGACACCCTGCGCCGGGTGGAGCTGCTGCGCGAGCTGCGGGCCGGCCGGTACGACGTGCTGGTCGGCATCAACCTGCTGCGCGAGGGCCTGGACCTGCCCGAGGTGTCCCTGGTGGCGATCCTGGACGCGGACAAGGAGGGCTTCCTGCGCTCCGGCACCTCCCTGATCCAGACGATCGGCCGCGCCGCCCGCAACGTCTCCGGCCAGGTGCACATGTACGCGGACCGGATCACCCCGTCGATGGAGAAGGCGATCGACGAGACCAACCGCCGCCGGGCCGTGCAGCAGGCCTACAACAAGGAGCACGGGATCGACCCGCAGCCGCTGCGGAAGAAGATCGGCGACATCCTGGACACGCTGGCCCGCGAGGACGTGGACACCGACGAGCTGCTCTCCACCGGCTACCGGGGCCAGGGGAAGGGCAAGGCCCCGGTGCCGATGCTGGGCGGGGAGCGCAAGCCGGCCAAGTCGCTGCCGGCCGCCGAGCTGGCCGAGCTGATCCAGGAGATGACGGACCGGATGCACACGGCCGCCGCGGACCTCCAGTTCGAGGTGGCGGCCCGGCTGCGCGACGAGGTCAAGGAGCTGAAGAAGGAGCTGCGGCAGATGCGCGAGGCCGGTGTGGCGTAGGCACACCGTCGGGGCGCCGCCTTTCCCCGTACGCGCGGGGGTCAGCCGCGCGGAGGTGTCTCATCCTTGCCACAAACAGGGAAACGTGGGGGAGACGGTGGTGCCGCAGGCCCTAGGCTGGCCTGCGGCACCGCGCCCTCGGGACGGGGTTGCGGGCCGTCAGCAGAGGGGGCCTCAGCCGGGGGACGGCGACGGGGTGTTCCACCGGGGAGCCGTGCGGCAGCGACCGCGTGGCCGGCAGAGAGGACAACGTCGTGTCGGTGAACCTGGCCAAGGGGCAGCGGGTGAGTCTCCAGAAGGGGGCGGGCGCCACCCTGACCGTGGTGCGGATGGGGCTGGGCTGGCAGGCCGCCCCGAAGCGGGGCCTGTTCGGCAGCCGGACCAGGAAGATCGACCTGGACGCCTCGGCACTGCTGTACGCCGAGAAGACCCCGTCCGACGTGGTGTTCTTCCAGCACCTGGAGTCCACCGACGGTTCGGTGCGGCACACCGGGGACAACCTGGAGGGCGGTTCGGGGGACGAGGACGACGAGGCGATCCTGGTCGACCTGATGCACGTGCCGCCGCACATCACCCAGGTGGTGTTCACGGTCAGCTCGTACACCGGGCAGACCTTCGCCGAGGTGCGTCAGGCGCACTGCCGGCTGGTGGACGAGGCCACCGGGGTGGAGCTGGCCCGGTACGAGCTGGCGGGCGGCGGGCCGCACACCGGGCAGATCATGGCGAAGGTGGTCCGGGACGGCAGCGGCGGCTGGGAGATGCAGGCGATCGGCGCCCCGGCGAAGGGGCGGACCTTCCAGGACCTGCTGCCGGCGATCGAGCCGTTCCTCTGACAGTTCTTTACCTTCTTTACCTTTCCTTGCCTCCCCTGTTACTCTCGATGGCAGCGGAGGGGAGTATTCCTCGACAGTCGACCCCGTCATCACGGGTGCCCGTCGTGGCACCCCGGGGCGCTGGCCCGATGGGCGGAAGAGACCTCCGGCAGTGACGACCTGTCTCGCCTGGCTGCCGGAGGAGCAGTAATGGACGTTTCCGTAACCATGTGGGCCACCACGATCGGTGTGCTGATCGCACTGATCGCGGCGGACTTCTTCATCGGGGGGCGCAAGCCGCACGAGGTCTCGATCAAGGAGGCCGGGATCTGGACGGTCGTCTGGGTCGTGCTGGCGCTGCTCTTCGGCGGTTTCCTCTGGTGGCACTCCGGCGCGCAGCCGGCCGGTGAGTTCTTCGCCGGCTACATCACCGAGAAGTCGCTCAGCGTCGACAACCTCTTCGTGTTCATCCTGATCATGGGCAAGTTCGCGGTGCCGAGGATCTACCAGCAGCGCGTGCTGATGTTCGGTGTGATCATCGCGCTGGTGCTGCGGGCGGTGTTCATCGCCGGCGGTGCGGCGCTGGTCACCCAGTTCTCCTGGGTGTTCTTCATCTTCGGCGCCTTCCTGATCTGGACGGCCTGGAAGCTGATCAAGGAGGCCAGGGCCGACGAGGAAGAGGAGGAGTTCGAGGAGAACCGCCTGCTCAAGTCGATCACCCGGCGCTTCCCGTCCACCGAGGACTACCGCGGCACCAGGCTGTTCGTCCGGGAGAACGGCCGCCGGCTGATCACCCCGATGCTGATCGTCATGCTGGCGATCGGCACCACGGACGTGCTGTTCGCCCTGGACTCGATCCCGGCCATCTTCGGCCTCACCCAGGACCCGTACGTGGTCTTCACCGCCAACGCCTTCGCCCTGATGGGCCTGCGCCAGCTGTACTTCCTGATCGGCGGGCTGCTGAAGAAGCTGGTCCACCTGAGCTACGGCCTGTCGGTGATCCTCGGCTTCATCGGCGTGAAGCTGGTGCTGCACGCGGCCCACGAGGCCGGCGCCCACGTCCCGGAGATCGGCATCCCGTTCTCGCTCGGCTTCATCGTGGTGGTGCTGGCCGTGACGACGGTGACCAGCCTGATGGCCTCGAAGAAGGCCGCTCAGGCCGAGCGCGAGCAGGAGAAGCTCGACGCCTGACCGGAGCCGAATCTGTTGGGCCCCGCCCCCGGGTCGCGATACCGCGGCGGGGGCCCAACCGGCACCGCGCAGAGAAACAAGAACCCACCAAAACAATCGGGAGACCCGGGTGGGGAAACCCCAGAAAAAATACACAA
>NZ_JBHXEG010000104.1:0-27630 GCF_042724935.1 Kitasatospora sp. NPDC127060 | reverse complement strand
GCCCGGGACTTCGTGAGGAAGTCCCGGGCAGCGGCGTTCTCGCAGGTGGGGTCAGGCGGTCCTGGGCTTGCGGGCGACGGTGAGGGCAAGGGCCGCGCAGAGGAGGGCGGCGACGCTGGCGAAGCCGCTGATGGCGGGGAGGAGGCCGTAGGTCTTGACCAGGGCGCCGACGATGACGATGGGGAGGGAGCTGCCGAGGTAGACGATGACCCAGAGGGCGCTGAGTTCGGAGCCGCGGCGTTCCGGGTTCATCGCGGCGACCGCCGTCGTGAACAGGGAGCGGAAGGCGACGCCCTGGCAGGCTCCGCCGAGGACGCTGCCGATGAAGAGCAGGGCGGGGGTGCCGGTGTAGCCGGCGGCGACGACCAGGGCGAGGCCGGTGGCCAGGCCGGTCATGCCGAGGGCGATGACCATACGGTCGGCGGTCGGCGGGACGAGCAGCTGGGCGATCGCGGAGGAGCCGAGCAGCAGGGCCGCGACCACGGCGCCGGTCAGGTGGGAGGGGGTGTGCAGCAGCTTGGCGGAGTAGGCCGGGGCCAGGCTGAGGTAGACGCCGAAGACCGCGTAGGAGATGAATCCGGCGGAGGCGGCGAGCAGGAACTCGCGGCGCCCGGTGCGCGGCAGCCGCAGGCGCTGGGGGCGCAGGTGGGCGGGGGTGGTGATGCGCGGCGGGGAGGCCGGCGGGCGGTTGCGGCCGGGCATCCGGGGGTGGACCAGGGCGAGGGGCAGGCAGAGTGCCAGCAGGGCCACGGCGTGCAGCAGGAAGGGCGTCAGCAGCGGGTCGGAGCCGCCGGCCAGCAGGGCGCCGACGACCGGGCCGAGTGCGACGCCGCCCGCGGAGCAGGCGAGGGTGAGCTTGGCGGCCAGGGTCGGGTGGTCGGGAAGGAGGTCACCGAGGGCGGCTCCGGCGGCGCCGGTGGAGAGGCCGACGGCTATGCCCTGGATCGCCCGGCCCGCGGCCAGCTGCCAGAAGCTGGTGGAGGTGGCGAACACGACGTCCCCGGCGGCGGCCAGCGCCACGGCGGGCAGGATCAGGGCGCGTCGGCCGAGGTGGTCGGACCAGTGGCCGACCACGGCCAGGACCGGGACGAGCGCGAAGACGTAGATCGTGAAGAGGATCGTGGTGTCGAGCGGGCCGAGGCCGAGGCGCTGCTGGATCATCGGGTAGATCGGCGTCGCCAGGTTGGCACCGATCAGCATCAGCAGCAGGGCGCCGGCGACCAGGCCGACGCGGATGCCGCGCAGCGCGTTCCAGCGGCTGATCGCGGCGAGCTGGAGCTGGGCGCGGGGCGCGAGCTCCAGGGGAAGCAGGGCCTCCGACAGTCGGCGTCCGTCGAGCTGCGCGGTGCGCAGCGCGGAGCCGGCGGGGGAGAGGTCCGCCATGGCAGGGATCTCCTGTGGCCGGGCACCACCGGGGTCGGCGGGGTGTGCCGGCACGCCCCTCCGGAGGCGCTGTGGTGGTGGCCGCGGTGCGGGGCTCCCTGGTGGAGCGGGTGAGCTGAGAGAAGGGGCTTCGTTGCCCGTGGCCCGCGCGGGGTTGTGCGCGGTACCAATGCGAAGGATAAGGGGTGGGCGCGTGGAAGCGGCGCGCGCCCCTGTGTGCGCCCCTTGAGGCCGGGCATCGGGGGTGCCCGGCCTATACGCTGAGGTGGTAGATCGACACGCGGAGCTGTTCGAGCGGACCGCTGGCTGAGGGAGAGCACACGACGATGGCCGGACGACGTCGGAAGAACGCCGGGGCTTCGGCGGGAGAGGGTGCGGCCGAGGCGGTCCTGCCCGCGGACCTGGAGCTCCAGGACCTTTACGGGGCGTTCGCCGCGCACGGTCTGGACGACGAGGACCTGGACGACGCGGCGGTGCTGGTACCGCCGGTGAAGCTGCCCGCCGAGCGGGAGCTGGCCGAGCAGGCGAAGGCGGTGCCGATGTTCGGCTACGCGCTGGCGCTGGCCCGCTGGGCGGCCCCGCACCGGGTGGTGGACGAGTTCGGTGACCTGGCCCAGGAGGACCGGGCGCCGGTCGCCCGGCTGCTGGGGCTGGCCCCGGCCGAGGGCGAGGTGCCGGAGGAGGCCGAGGTCGAGGCGCTGCGGGCCTGGTCGCTGGCCTGCGACCTGGACCTGGTGGAGCTGGGCACGACCAAGGACGGTGAGCACGTCGCGGTGCCCGGCCCGGACCTGGAGCCCGCCGAGGAGGGGGACCCGGAGACCGTCCTGGAGCTGTGGCTGACCGCCGCCGGGATCGTCCGGGAGCTGGCGGTGGAGGCCGACTCGCTGCCGGAGGACGAGGAAGAGGGCGAGGGGCAGTCCGAGGAGGAGGACGAGGACGCCCTGAGCGAGGTCGAGGAGGCCCGGGACGCCGCCGCCGAACTGCTCGACGAGGCGCTCCAGGTGCTGTACGAGACCACCGCCTTCGCCGAGCCGGGCAACGAGACCGTGCCGCTGGGCGTGCTGGCCGCGCTGCTGGTGGTGCCGGAGGGCGAGGAGCCGAGCGAGGAGCTGCTCGGCGACATCACCGACGTGATGGTCGCCCTGGACCCGATGCTGGGCGACCTCGCCGAGCTGGGCCTGCTGGAGTACCGGCCGATCGACCCGGAGCTGTTCGACGAGGAGGAGGGCGAGGAGCCCGCCGTCGTCGGGGAGGCGCCGCTGGACGACGAGGAGTCGGCCCGCTTCGGGCTGGTCCGGCTCACCCCGCTCGGCCAGTACGGCATCCGGCAGTGGCTGCTGGAGGACGGCTACGACGCGCCGCTGGTCGGTGAGCTGGCCCAGGGGGACGCCGCCGAGCTGCTGCGCGGGGTGTGCGAATCGGCCAACGTGCTGCCGGAGGAGGAGCTGCGGGTCTGGGTGGCCGACCGGGAGCCGGAGCAGGCGGCGCGGGAGCTGCTGGCGGCGGCGCGCGGCGACGACGCCTACGGGCCGCTGCGCCGGATGCTGTGCGTCTCGGCGCTGAACCTGCTGGGGGCCGGTGCCGAGCCGGCCGTCCGGGAGGTGCTGGACGACCCGGAGCTGGGCGGTTCGGCGCGGGCCTGGCTGTCGGCGCTGGGCCGGTCGGACGTGCCGGTGCCGGACCGGGCGATGGCGCTGTGGACGGTGGTCGACACCTTCGCCGCCCAGCTCCTGGACAGCGGCGGCGACGCGGCGCTGCTGCGCGAGCTGATCACCGACCTGCCGGTGAAGGGCGATCCGGCGTCCTGGTTCGGTGAGCTGTGGCGGGTCGACCACCCGTACACGGCGGACGTCCTGGAGGCGATCGGGGAGCTGCACACGGACCGGGCGCTGGCCAAGGAGGCGCGCAAGGCGGCCTTCAAGGCGCGGTCCAAGGGCTGAGCCGCCCGGCGGTGTCCGGCGGATCCGGCGGGGATCCGCGGGACACCGCGCTACGGGAGGTCCAGCGAGCCGTCCTCGGTGAAGGGGAAGAACGGGTTGTGGGCCAGCTCCCACAGGTGCCCGTCCGGGTCCTCGAAGTAGCCGGAGTAGCCGCCCCAGCTGGTCGGGACCGGGGGCTTGACCACCACGGCGCCCGCCTCGACGGCCCTGTGCAGGGCGGCGTCCACCAGGGCGGGGGACTCCAGGTTCACGGCGAGGGTGACGCCGCGGAAGGAGGGCTCCCCGGTGGCGGGCACGCCCGCGTCGGCGGCCAGCTCCTCGGTGGGGAAGAGGCCCAGCACCGAGTCGGCGGTGCGGAACCAGACGATCTCCGGGCTGGAGGCGGCGGAGCGCTTCCAGCCGAGGTCCTGGTAGAAGCGGGCGCTGCGTTCGAGGTCGGTGACGCCGAGGGTGACGATGCTGATCCGGGCGGGGAAGGCGGCCTGCTCGGTGTTGTTCTGTGCGGTCATGCGGCCCAGCGTAGGGAGGGCGGCTGACAACCTGGCCGACTGACACGGCCACCGCTCCCGTACGGCAGTCGAGCTGATGACCCGGCAGCTCCGGGCACGTAAGGTGGCGTCAGCGGTGCGGGCGCGAGGACTCGGGGGTGCGGCAGAGGATGGTGCGGGAGAGCGGCGGAGGGCCCCAGGAGTGGGACGCCGAGCGGTCGGGGCCGGAGCGGCCGTCCGGGCAGGACCGTTTCGCCGACCAGGAGGAGTTCTCCCGTCGGACCCTCGCCGCGGTGGACTTCCCGGTGTACGGCGTGGCCGGCCCGGAGGGGCGGGGCGAGGCGCTGGCGGCCTTCGAGACCTGTGGCGGCGAGCTGCGCTGGGTCGAGGTGCAGTGCGGTGACTGGCGCACCGCGGTCGGGCCGTACGTGACGGTGCGCACCTACCGGCCGGGGGCCGACAGCTGCGAGGTGCTGCCCGAGCTGGAGGACGTGGTCGAGGACGAACGGGACCGGGTCTACGAGCAGTTGGGCGTCGACGAGGGCGACGGGCCGGGCCGGGTGCGGGCGCTGCGCGAGTGGATCACGGTGGACGGCGAGCCGTGCGCGGTGGAGGTGCACGAGGACTGGCCGGTGGCCGTCGTGGGGGCGGACGCGGCCGGCGCGGACGGGGTCGGGGCGGCCGGGCCGGTGTGGGCCGGGCGGCTGCGGGTCGGCGACCAGGCCGTCACGGTGTGCGGGCGCGGGCTGCCCCCCGGCGGGGTGGAGCTGGGCGGGATCGGGGACTTCGAGCGCTACCTGCACGGACGCACCGAGCTGCTGCGTGACCTGGCCTCCCGGCGCTCCCGCTACGTGCCGGTCGAGGAGCGCGAACTGCCGCCCGCCACCGGGCTGGAGGCACACCGGGAGCTGATCGCCCAGAGCATCGCGGAGGCCGCCGCGATCGAGGCGCAGGTGCGGGTGGGGCGGACACCGAGGCTGCCGCGCGGGCTGCGCGGGGACGTCTGCGCGGTGCGCTGGGAGGTGGCGGTGCGCCAGCAGATGCGGCTCGCCACGGAGAGCCGGGAGGAGGCCGCGGCGGCGGTGACGTCGATGGTCAACCACCTCAACCGGTTGTCCCAGCAGACGCATTGGCTGGTCGGCACGGCGGAGGGGGAAGCGGCGGTCGAGGAGGTCGTCCGGTACACGGTGTTCGCCAGTGAGGTGGCGAGCCTGCCGGCGCAGCGGGCCTGGGAGCAGCTGTGGCGGGAGCGGCCGGGGGCGGTCGGGGCCGGTGGCTGGGAGGAGCACCGGCTGGTGGAGCAGCTGTGGCTGTCGGCCTGGGAGCAGTGGCGGGCCGGGCGGCTGACCGGGCGCGGCTGACCGACTCCGGGTAAAGCACGGGTCATGGGCAAGTCATCGGTTGGCAAATGGTCGCCTCGTGGTGAGGTGGTCGTCATGCCGGGTTCACCCCTGCGGCGGAGTCTCTGCTGGGCGTCGACGACCCGCCTCGACGCCCGTACACCCCTCAGGAGTTGCTGCCATGTCGCTGTCCCGCCGGGACTTCGTCAACCGTTCCACCCTCGTCGGGGCCGGCGTGCTGATCGCCGGTGGTGCCGAGGCGCTGGCCAGCGCCCCCGGTGCGATCGCTGCGCCGGTCGGCGGGGAGGCCCCGGTCCCGGCCGCCGCCGGTGCGGCTGGGACCAACGCGGCGGGCGGCGCCGCGATCGGCTACGGCCCGCTGGTGCCGGACCCGGCCGGGCTGCTGGCGCTGCCCAAGGGCTTCTCGTACCAGGTGCTCAACCGGGCGGGCCGGACCCGGCTGCGCACCGGTGAGTTCACCCCGAGCAACCACGACGGCACCTCCGCCTTCGAGGACGAGCGCGGCGGCAACCTGATGGTGGTCAACCACGAGCTGTCCGGCGCCCGGGCCAACTGGCCGTACCCGGTGCCGCTGACCGAGGGGCACGTCTACGACCCGGGCGCGGCCGGCGGCTGCACCATCGTGCACGCCAGGCGGGACGGCTCGGTGGAGCAGTGGGTCGGCATCGCCGGCACCTCCACCAACTGCGCGGGCGGCGTGACCCCGTGGGGCACCTGGCTGTCCGGTGAGGAGACCGAGGACAAGGCCGGGAAGAACGGCTTCACCAAGGACCACGGCTACGTCTTCGAGGTCGACCCCTTCGACGACGACTACAACCGGGACCCGCAGCCGGTGAAGGCCTTCGGCCGGTACGCCCACGAGGCCGTGGTGGTGGACCCGAAGCGCGGCCACGTCTACCTGACCGAGGACGCCTCCAACCCGAACGGCCTGCTGTTCCGCTGGACCCCGCCGGCCGGCTTCAGGCACGGCCGCTTCCAGCTGCGCAAGCTCGCCGCCGACGCCGGTGTGCTGGAGGCCTTCAAGGTCTTCGACGCCCGGGGCGGGTTCGTCGACGACCTCTCCCGCGCCACCGAGGTCGGCACCGTCTACGGCGCCGACTGGGTCAAGGTGCCGGACCGCGACGCCCGGACCGTCTCGGTGCGCAAGCAGTTCAAGGAGGGCGAGGTCACCCGGGCCCGCAAGCTGGAGGGCATGTGGTGGGGGGACGGCGGCTTCTACTTCGTCTCCAGCTACGCCCGTTCGGAGAGCCCGCTGCAGCACGACGGCCAGGTGTGGTTCTACAACCCGGCGCGGCGCACCATCACGCTGAAGGTGCTGCTGGGGGTCAACCAGGACGTCTGGGGCGACCACGACAACTACGACGGCCCGGACAACATCACCGTCTCGCCGTACGGCGGCATCGTGATCGCCGAGGACGGCGAGGGCGTCTCGCACCTGTTCGGCGCCACCGAGGACGGGCTGGTCTACCCGATCGCCCGCAACGAGCTGAACATCGGCAGCGCGGAGAAGCCCGAGTTCAGCGAGTTCACCGGAGTGACCTTCTCGGACGACGGCAGGACCCTGTTCGCCAACATCCAGACCCCCGGCATCCAGCTGGCCGTCAGCGGGCCGTGGCGCCGGCTGAACGAGCACAAGCGGGGCCAGGGGTACGGCGCCTGAGGTAGCGTCGCACAAGATCGGCTGCCCGCGGGTCACTCGTCCGCGGGCAGCCGCAGTTGCAGCATCGCCAGCAGTCGCTGCTGCGGTTGGGCGAGGTCGATGCCGGTCAACTGCTCGGCGCGGCGCACCCGGTAGCGCAGGGTGTTGGGGTGGATGTGCAGGGCGTCGGCGGCGACCCGGACCTCACCCAGGGCGTCCAGCCAGGCGAGCACCGACTCGGCGAGCCGGGTGCCGTGCCGGCGGTCGTACGCCGTGAGCGCGGTGAGCCGGGGGTCGCGCAGGCCGCCGCGTTCCTGGAGCAGCGCCAGCATCTCGCTGACCAGCACCTCGGCCTGGACGTCGATCAGTGCCGCGACGTCGAGGTCCACCCCGCCGCGGCCCATCGCGTCCAGGATGCGGTCGGCCTGGGCACGGGAGTCCGGCACCTGGGACAGGCCCTCGACGGTCGAGCCGATCGCGGCCCGCAACGGGATGCCGAGGTGCTCCCGGGCCGCGGTGACCACCTCGGCGGCCCAGTCGCGCACGGTGGTCATCGGCAGGCCGGCCGGCAGCTCCGGCAGCAGCACGTAGACCCGGGACTCGATCGGGGCGAGCAGAGCGGTGCGGTGCCGGGCCGCGGTGTGCACCGAGATCAGGCCGGTGACGTCGGAGCGGTGCAGCGCCTCGGTGGTGCGGGCGGCGTAGGCGAGCACGGTGGCCGGGCGGCGCAGGTCCAGTCCGAGGTGGGTGGCCAGCGACTGGGGGCCGGTGGATCCCTCCAGCAGCCCGGTCAGCAGGGTCTGGGTGAGTCGGACGTCGGCGGACAACTCGCGTCGGCGGCGCACCAGTTGGGCGGCCGCGACCCGGGCGGCGCCGACCAGGGCCTGTTCGGCGTGCGGCGCCAGCGGCTGAGCGCCCTCCTGAACCCAGATGGTGCCCAGTGGCTGCGCCCCGGCCCGGATGCCGACCGCGAGGCGGCGGCGCAGGCCCAGCTCGGGGTGCGGCTCGACCGCGATCGGGGCGTCCGAACTGCGCAGGTGCTGGAAGATGCCCCACTCGCGGAGCTTGGAGAGGTACGGCTCCGGGCCCTGCCAGCCGAGGATGGACAGTCGGCGCAGGTCGTCGACCTCGTCGGAGTCGGAGGAGCGGGAGTAGGCGAGGACCCGGCTGGAGGTGTCCTCGATCGAGACGATGCCGTTGGTGAGCACGGCGACGGTCTGGGCGAGCGAGAAGAGGTCGCCGGCGTTGGGCTCGGGGGCGCCGGGGGAGTCCGGGGCGTCGGGGCCGGCGATGATCGCCCGGGCGAGCGAGTCCAGGTGCTCCCAGCGGGTCTCGCGGCGCACCGAGAGCAGGGCGACACCCGCGTCGGTGGCGGCCTCGCGCAGGGCGTCGGCCTGGCCGGGGGCGTCCAGCTTGACCGCGACGGCGGCGGCGCCGGCCCGGCCCGCCGCGCGCAGGGCGGGGAGGGCGGCGCGGCCTCGGGCGCCGATGGCGAGGACGAGTTCGCCGGGAGCGGCGGTCGGGGGGTCCTCCGGGTCGAGGATCGCGACGTCGCGCACGGGGACGTCCAGGCCCTGGGGGGCGGCCTGGAGTTCGACCAGGGGCTCGCCGAGCGACATCAGCAGCCGGCGGAGCGGGAGGCCGGGGGTGGTCATTCCGGGCCTCCTTCATCCGGTGTGTCCGGGCGGTCCGGTCCGTCCGGTCCGTCCGGTCCGTCCGGTGCGTGCGTCCGGTGCGTGCGTCCGGTGCGTGCGTCCGGGCGTTCGGTTCGTCCGACCGGCCCGGTTCGTCCCGGGCGTTCGGTTCATCCGGGCGGACAACGGGGTGTGGTTGATTTTAGCCGGGCGGACAGACTTGTGGACCGTCCCGGCGATGGTTACTCCTGAATAGTTGACTCTGACTATCCGAGAATGGATAGTCAGTACTGACCAAGTGATGAGGAACGTTCTCATGGCGAAGCGACGCAAGGTCTCCAACCCCCTGGCCCTCGCGGTCCTGGCCGAGCTCGGAGGCGAGCCGATGCATCCGTACGAGATGGGGCGCCGGCTCAAGGAGCACGGCAAGGACCGCAACATCAAGTACAACCGCAGCTCGCTCTACATGGTCGTGGAGCAGCTGCGGAAGGCCGGGTTCGTCGCCGAACAGGAGACCGTCCGCGACACCCAGCGACCGGAGCGCACCGTCTACGCCCTAACGCCCGAGGGCCGGACGGAACTCCTCGACTGGATGCGCGAATGGCTCGCCGAACCGCAGGAGGAGTACCCGGCCTTCGGGGTCGCGCTCTGCCTGCTCGTGGTGCTGCCGACCGAGGAGTCGGCCGCCCTGCTCGGCCGGCGGCTGGAGGCGCTGGACGCGCGGATCGACACCTCGCGCGCCCTGCTGCGCCAGGCCGTCGAGACGGACGTCCACCCGATGTTCGTCGTCGAGGAGGAGTACGCCCTGGCGCTGCTGGAGGCCGAGCGCCGCTACACCGAGAACCTCATCGCGCAGATCGGGGAGCCGGAGTTCAACCGGACCCTGCAGGAGTTCATGAGGAGCCTGGAATGAGCACCACCCGTACGTCCGCTACGTCCGCTATGTCCGCTACGTCTGCTACGTCTGCTACGTCCGCGAAGAAGGCCCTGGTCATCGGCGGCGGCATCGCCGGTCCGGTGATGGCGCTGGCGCTGCGCAAGGCCGGCATCGAGGCGGAGGTCTTCGAGGCCTACGAGACCTCCGCCGAGGGCATCGGCGGAACCTTCATGATCGCCCCCAACGGGCTCGGCGCGCTGGCCGCCGTCGGACTGGAGGCCGAGCTCGGCCGGGTCGGCCAGCCGGTCGGCCCGATGGTGATCGAGGACGGCAAGGGCGGTGTGCTGGCCGAGTTCGCCGGCCTCGCCGACCTGCCGCGCGGGCGGCTGATGCGGCGCGCCGAGATGTACGAAGTGCTGCAGCGGCGACTGGGCGAGACCGGCCTCCAAGTGCGCTACGGCAAGCGGCTGGTGGCCGTCGAGGACGGTGCCGACGGCATCACCGCGCACTTCGCCGACGGCACCACCGCCACCGGCGACCTGCTGATCGGTGCCGACGGCACCGGCTCCACCGTCCGCGCCCTGATCGACCCGGCCGCGCCCGCCGCGAAGTACACCGGCCTGCTCGGCGTCGGCGGCTACAGCCCGTACCGGCTCCCCGGCCGGGCCGGCCGCGGCGAGACCGTGCACTTCGCCAACGGCGCCCGGGCCTTCTTCGGCTACTGGGGCCTCGCCGACGGCAGCGGCACCGCCTGGTTCAGCAACATCCCGCAGCCCGAGCAGCTCACCACCGAGCAGGTGCGCGCGCTCAGCCAGGAGGAGTGGCTGCGCCGCTGCCGCGAACTGCACGCCGACGACCTGCCCGCCCGCGAGGTGCTGCGGGTCGCCGACGCCGGGACCGTCGAGACCTTCCCCCGGCTGGAGATCATGCCGTCCGTCCCGCACTGGTACCGCGGCCGGATGGTGCTGGTCGGCGACGCGGTGCACGCGCCGTCCAACAGCTCCGGCCAGGGCGTCTCGCTGGCCGTCGAGAGCGCCGTCGAACTCGCCCGCTGCCTGCGCGACCTGCCCGACCACGCCGAGGCCTTCGCCGCGTACGAGGCGCTGCGCCGGCCCCGGGTGGAGAAGATCGCCGCCGATGCCGCGCGCACCAACAGCCAGAAGGCCTCCGGGCCGGTCGGGCGGCTGCTGTTCCGGCTGGTCGCGCCGATCATGATGCGGACGGTCATGAGCCCGGAGAAGATGCTCCGGCCGGTGCACGGGTACCGGATCGACTGGGAGCGGCGGGTGGTGCCGGTGGGGTCGGCGGGGCTGGTGGGGCCGGCGGGGCGTTCCGGTCGGGCCGCCTGACGGGTGGTCGTGACCGCGGCGTGACCGCTTTCGTCGGGCCGGACAACGCCGTACGGGGGAATTTAGCCGCCCGGCCAATCAAGTGGCCGGGCGGGCAGGAATAGCGTTCGTGCTGTGGCCCGCGTGTGACCCGCGCAGGCAATCCCCCCGCATTGAACGAAGGAGAGCGTGCGCTCTATGGACGCTGTGACCCAGGTCCCCGCGCCGGTGAACGAGCCGGTCCACAGCTACGCCCCCGGCAGCCCGGAACGGGCTCGCCTGGAGGCCAAGCTGAAGGAGCTGGGCGGCCAGGAGCCGGTCCAGCTGACCATGACGATCAACGGTGAGCGCCGGATGGGCGGCGGCACCGAGTTCCACGTCGTCCAGCCGCACAACCACGCGGCTCGGCTCGGCACCCTGCGCAACGCCACCCAGGCCGACGCGCAGGAGGCCATCGACACTGCCCTGGCCGCTGCCCCGGCCTGGCAGGCGCTCTCCTTCGACTCCCGCGCCGCGATCTTCCTCAAGGCCGCCGACCTGCTGGCCGGCCCCTGGCGCGAGACCCTGGCCGCCGCCACCATGCTCGGCCAGTCCAAGACCGCCCAGCAGGCCGAGATCGACACCCCCTGCGAGCTGGTCGACTTCCTGCGCTTCAACGTGCACTTCGCCCGCCAGATCATGGCCGAGCAGCCGATCTCCTCGGACGGCGTGTGGAACCGCAGCGACCACCGCCCGCTCGAGGGCTTCGTCTACGCGATCACCCCGTTCAACTTCACCGCGATCGCCGGCAACCTGCCGACCGCGCCCGCGCTGATGGGCAACGTGGTGCTGTGGAAGCCCTCCCCGACCCAGCAGTTCTCCGCGCACCTGCTGATGCAGCTGCTGGAGGAGGCGGGCCTGCCCAAGGGCGTCATCAACATGGTGACCGGTGACGGCCTGGACGTCTCCGCCGTCGCGCTCAAGCACCCGGCGCTGGCCGGCATCCACTTCACCGGCTCCACCGCCACCTTCCAGCACCTGTGGCGTTCCGTGGGCGAGAACATCGCCGGCTACCGCACCTACCCGCGGATCGTCGGCGAGACCGGCGGCAAGGACTTCCTGGTCGCCCACCCGTCCGCCGACCCGGCCGTGCTGAAGACCGCGATGACCCGCGGCGCCTTCGAGTTCCAGGGCCAGAAGTGCTCGGCGCTCTCCCGCGCCTACGTCCCCGCCTCGATCTGGGCCGGCCTCAAGGACGAGTTCGCCGCCGAGGTCGACGGCCTCACCATGGGCGACGTCACCGACCTGTCCAACTTCATGTCGGCCGTCATCGACGAGCGCGCCTTCGCCAAGAACAAGGCCGCCATCGACCGCGCCCGGGCCGACGACTCCGTCGAGGTCCTCGCCGGCGGCACGTACGACGACTCGGTCGGCTACTTCGTCCGCCCGACCGTCCTGGTCTGCCAGGACCCGGCCTCCGAGTACTTCCGTGACGAGTACTTCGGCCCGATCCTCGCCGTGTACGTCTACGAGGACGAGAAGTACGACGAGATGCTGGCCCAGATGGAGTCCGTGTCGGCGTACGGCCTGACCGGCGCGATCATCGCCCAGGACCGCGCGGCGGCCCAGGACGCGATGCACAAGCTGCGCTTCGCCGCCGGCAACTTCTACATCAACGACAAGCCGACCGGCGCCGTCGTCGGCCAGCAGCCCTTCGGTGGCGGCCGGGCCTCCGGCACCAACGACAAGGCCGGCGCCAAGCAGAACCTGACGCGCTGGACCTCGACCCGCTCGGTCAAGGAGACCTTCGTCCCGCCGACCGACTACCGCTACCCGCACATGGGCTGACCAGCCCGTTCCCGACCGCTCTGCGCCAGTAGCCAACGGTCACCCGCGATGCCCGGCCCCGCAGCCGGGCATCGCCCCGCCGGGGCGGCGGCTCCACCCCCGTACCGCCGCCCCGGCTCTTTCTGCCACCCTTGGAAACACCAGCTCCTGGAGTCACGATGCTCCGTTCCGCCCTTCTCGCGGCCTCCCGGTCCCCCCAGGTCCGCACCGTGGTCGAGAAGTTCCCCCCGACCCACGCGATAGTCGAGCGCTTCGTCGCCGGTGACGTCCTCGACGACGCCGTCACCGCGACCGACGACCTGGTCGCGACCGGCCGCAAGGTCACCCTCGACCACCTCGGCGAGGACACCAAGGACGCCGCCCAGGCGGCCGGCACCGCCGAGGCGTACGAGCACCTGCTCAAGGCCCTCAAGGAGACCGGCCTGGCGGCCGGCGCCGAGGTGTCCGTGAAGCTGTCGGCCGTCGGCCAGTTCCTGCCGGTGGACGGCGAGAAGATCGCGCTGGAGAACGCCCGCCGCATCTGCGAGGCCGCCGCCGACGCTGGCACCACGGTGACCCTCGACATGGAGGACCACACCACCACCGACTCCACCCTCGCCATCGCGCGCGAGCTGCGGGCGGACTACCCCTGGCTGGGCGTCGTCCTCCAGGCCTACCTGCGCCGCACCGAGGCCGACTGCCGCGAGTTCTCCGGCGCCGGCTCCCGGGTGCGGCTGTGCAAGGGCGCCTACAAGGAGCCCGAGTCGGTCGCCTTCCAGGGCAAGCACGAGGTCGACCTCGCGTACGTCCGCGCACTGAAGATCCTGATGGCCGGCGAGGGCTACCCGATGATCGCCTCGCACGACCCCAACATGATCAAGATCGCCGGCCAGCTGGCCCAGTGGAACAACCGCACCCGGGACTCCTTCGAGTACCAGATGCTGTACGGCATCCGCCCCGAGGAGCAGCTGCGCCTCGCGGAGGAGGGCAACACCATGCGGGTCTACCTCCCGTACGGCCAGGAGTGGTACGGCTACTTCATGCGCCGCCTCGCCGAGCGCCCGGCCAACCTCACCTTCTTCCTGCGCGCCATGGCCACCCGAGGCTGACGTTAGGCCGTATGACCAGCGGCGGAGCTGAATTCAGCTCCGCCGCTCGGCATTCGGATTGGTCTACGCCACTTCGGGGCCCTGGGTTCTCATTGGTGCCCCATAGAGCACCGATAGAGATCCATTTCAACTCACGCCGCGAGCGCCGCGAGGAAGTCGCCAGCCGCGTCGGCCGCCAGAACCACGCGGCTCAACGCCAGCCCCCCGTGCTGCGGCGGTACATCCACATTCTTCACCCCGACGACCTGGCCGCCAAGCGCAACCGTGTTGGCGCGGAGCCAGGAGGCTCCTGTGGCAAGTGCGCGGGCCGCGGTGCTGCAGCTCACGAGGATCTGGCCCAACGGGGGCTCGCCTGCGCGGCGAGGGAGAGTCACCGTCCACTCGCGCCCCTTCGGGACGGCTGTCAGGTACAGCACGGCCAAGTCGCCTTCCACCGGGCGTTCTTGCGCCCCCAACGGCTCCAGGACGTCGAACGGCAGGAGATCTGCTGCCGACCCGAGCCCGAGCCATGCGTCTACTGCGGAGCGGCCGCGCTTGCCATCCTCTGGCATGAAGTGCGTGTAGCGGCGAAGGGTGAATCCGGGGTCATCGTGTCCCAGCCACTGCGACAAGGCGACGATCGACTCGCCAGCCTGCAACTGCACGGAGGCGTAGGTGTGGCGTGTGATGTGGAAGCCGAGTTCGCGTGCCGCCTCCCAGCCGCCGCGGTGATGCGAGCTTCGGCTGTCGTTCCACGGCTCGATGAGGCCCGCGCTCGCAAGGGCTGGCTTCCAGGCGTCGTAGTTCCAGGACGACTGATTGACTGGGTTTCCGAAGCGGGTCGCCATAAGCAGCGTCACGGTCAACTCGCCGCTACCGACCATCTCTGCGATCGCTGCTGTCGTCGCCGTCGTCGCCTCTGTGGCGCCGCTCGTCCACTGAACTACCTCGCCCCCGCTCGGCCTCGTGCCGGCGGGGGCGCTTCGTCGTGAGGTCAGCCGGCGGCCTTGTCGTACTCCGCGGCCTGCGCGGGGGTCAGCGCCTTGGCGACCCGCACCAGCACGCTGCCATGGACGAAGTCCTGCTCAGCGAAGATCGGCTGGGCGTCGCCGATCGACTTGATGTAGGCGGCACGGGCCTTCGCGTCGGCTTCGTTGGCGAAGGCCTCGACGGTGGCCCCGCTGTCGATGCCGCTGGTGGTGCTGTCGGTGCGGGTGTCGACGATGTGTGCCGCGCTCGTGTACTGGTGGGGCTTGCCCAGCAGGTGGTTCGAGTCGGTGTCGGCGGTGATGACCGTGATGGTCTTGGCAGTCGGGACCGCCTTCTTGATCTTCGCGGCGATGGTCGCCGCGTCCTGAGCGGCGGCGGCCGGGGTCGCCTTCGGGCTCGCCGGTGCGGGTGCTGCTGTGCCTGCGGCGGGCGGCGTCGTGGCAGCGGCCGGGCTGCTCGTCGAACTGCTGCTGGAGCAGGCGGCGGTGGCGGCGAGGAGGCCGGCGGTGAGGAGGGTGAGGGTGGTGCGGCGCATGGTCCCCCCTGGGACGTGGTGCGGGTGGTGGGGGGACCGTATCGACGCGGCCGTGTCGTGTGGAGGCGGTTTGGCTGAGCTGTGACCAAACGGGTCAGGCCGCGGCCTGCTCGCCGTTGAGCGGCGTGGGCATGTTGTCATCGTACGAGAGACCACCGACAGGACGCCCCGACCCCGCTAGGCTCGCGGCGTGACCGTGCGATCTGTGGTGTTCGACATCGGCGAGACCTTGACCAGTGACACCCGCTACTGGGGCGACTGGGCCCGCTGGCTCGGCATCCCTACACACACGATGTCGGCCCTGGTCGGGGCCGTGCTCGCGCAGGGACGGGACAACGCGGACGCGATTCGGATCGTGCGGCCGGGCGTGGACGTGGCTGCCGAGTGGCGGGCCCGGCAGGCGGCTGGGCAAGGCGACTTCCTCGACGAGTCCGACCTGTACCCGGATGTACGTCCCGCTCTGGCCCGGTTGCGAGCGGCGGGGGTGTGGGTGGGGATCGCGGGCAACCAGAACCCGGCGGTATCTGCGCTGTTGCGCGGGCTCGACATGCCGGCCGACGCGATTGCCACGTCCGGCGAGTGGGGGGTGTCCAAGCCGAACGGGGCCTTCTTTGAGCGGGTGAAAGTGTGGGCGCCCGGAGAGCCTCACGAGATCGTGTATGTCGGTGATCACCCGGCGAACGACATCACGCCGGCCCGGGCGGCAGGCCTTCGGGCCGCGCACCTCCGCCGCGGTCCGATCGGCCTCACCAGCAGCGCGCCGGACGCGGACTGGACCGTGAACTCACTGACCGAGCTGGCCGAACTACTGGTCGACCAGTAGCAGGGATGCCCCGACGGTTATGCCGCCGGGCGAATCCACCCGGCGCCGCACCGGCGCCGGTACCGTTCCGAGTGCGACCACGGAACGGAGCTTTGGGGATGCCCGGAACGACTGCTGCCGCACTCGGTCAGCGAATCGAAACTGCTCGCTTGGCTGCTGGGTTGACTCGGCGCAGGCTGGAGGAACTGTCCGGCGTCTCGTACAGCACGATTCGCAAGGTCGAGGTCGGCGAGCGGTCACCAGGTGACGGGGTTCTGGACGCGCTGGCCCGTGCCCTTGGCCGGACGCCGGAGGATCTGCTGGAGGGCCCTGGTCGTACCGATAGCAGGGTGCACGAGGCCATCCCCGAGCTGCAGCGCGTGATCGCCGCGTACGACCTGCCGGACGACGGCCCGGTTCGGCCACTCCGCGAGCTGGCAGCTGACGTCGGCCGGGTAGTCGAGGACCGTGTGCAGTCGCAGTACGCGCACCTCGCCGAGCAGGTGCCGCATCTTCTCGGGGAGTTGTTCCGCGCCGTTGACCAGGCTCGGGGTGGCGTTGAGCGCGAACAGGCCGCCCGTCTCCTCGCACTGGCGATCAGGTCGGCGGACGCGGTGGCCTACAAGTACGGCTACCGGGACCTGAGCGCTCGCCTGGTCGAGCTGATGCGATGGGCCGCGTCGATCGCCGCTGAACCCGCCCTCGAAGCTGCCGCGGCGTACGTCCGCATGGAGATCTACTTCTCCGCCGACAGGCTCGGTCCCGGCCTCCGGTCGCTCCGTGCCGCCATCGACCGGATGCCATCCCCGACGACGGAGCCGCTCGCCGCAGCTGCGGCAGCATTGCACATGCGCGCGGCGGTCGCGGCCGGCCGAATGCGGCGCGCGGACGAGGCCCGGGAACATCTGCGGGACGCCGAAGCACTGGCGCGCCGGGTCCGGGAGCGGCTCTACGACGGCACCGCGGTAGGGCCTGACAGCCTGGAGATCCACCGGCTTTCGGTGGCCGTGGAGCTGGGCGAGCCGCAGGATCTCCGTGACGCGGTAGCGGCGGCGGCCCGCTGGGCGCCACCGCAGGAGCTTCCGGCTGAGCGCCGGTCGCACTACTACATCGACCTCGGACGGGCCCAGATGCTCCTGGGCCGGCCCCAGCATGCCAAGGAATCGCTGATGGTGGCCCGGCGGATCGCGCCGCAGCACGTCCGGGAGCACGGTCAAGTGCGGGCGGAGCTGGCCACGATGGTCAGGTTGTCGCGCGGTCGGGACGACCAGTTGCTCGCCTTCGCCCGGTGGGCGAGAGCCGTGTAGGTGCCACAGGTTGTGGCACTTTCGGGGGTAGCTGCCGGGGACGCTTAGGGGCGTGACAGAGACACCGACAGTAGAGGTTGTCGAGCCGGGATCGATAAGCCCGGCTCGGCTGCACGGGGAGGCCTGCATCAGCTGCGGCTCACCCGAACCGCCGATGGTTGCGGCTGGCTGGGTCTACACGTCGACTGGCTCCAAGACGGCCCCGCTCGGTTGGCCTGTGGTGGCCCACCGCGCCTGCCTCACGGACGTGTCGTGAGCACCGCCGATCTTGTGAACGTCGACCCGCGTGGTCGCCGTCGGGGCGCCCCTCGGAACCTCCAGCACCACTCTTCCGCGACGACGGCCCGCATGCTCCTGGACGAGCACCGTAGCGCAGGCGGTCAGTGCGTGCGCTGCTGCATCCCGTGGCCCTGCGCCGTCGCGACGGACGCATTGAACGAACCGTTCCACGATGATGCAGGAGGACCAGGGCATGGACCCCGATGACACCTTGACGGTCGCGGTGGACGGTCACCTGGACCGCACCACGCTCCCGGCCCTGCAAGCCCTCGACGCGCTGTGGCAGACGGTCCGCCAGCTTCCGATCAGCGCGTACGAGCTGAAGGCGATGGAGTGGCTGCTCGCATCCGGCGATACGGCTGATCTGGCACGCATGATGGACGGCAACGGGGTCCTCGACTGGCCTCTCGGGCTGACCGGCGGCGGCCAGGCGGTCGTCCGCGTGTGGCACGGTGATGGCCGGACCCGGGCCCAGCGGGTTTGCGACCGGTACACCGCCGAGCCGTTGCCGCCGGGCCCTCGCGGCGGCCGGTCGTGGGCCGTCCGCGACACCGAGACCGGTTGCCTGGTCCAGGACGACGAGGGCACTCTGCGCGCGTTCTCCACCGAGTCGAGTGCGCAGGGGTGGATCCAGCGTCAGGGCTACATCGCTGGCTACCGGGGCCTGCCTGGGCGGGGGATGGCCCGGTGAGTGCCGTTGGCGGGGCGCCGGTCGTGATGACGAAGGGCACCTGTGTGGGATGCGGGGCGGAGGTGTACGGGCGTCTGGTGGTCACGGTTGACGAGCGGCGCGAACTGGTTGACGGTCACGAGGGCTGTCCGGGCCGCGCGCGGGGGCCGCGTCCGCGCCGTCATTCCCGGTGAACGCCAGCGGTCGGCCGCCCGGGAGAGCGACGATGGTTGGTCCCGTTCCCGACCTGGAGAGGACGCCATGAGCGGTGTCGTCCCGTTTGACCGGCAGGGCCGTTGGCCTGGACGCCGCCGGGGAGCTGTGGCTCCGACGGAGAAGCGCCATCCCCAGTTCCCGCTGCGGGCCGAGGTGCTGGCGGCGTTAGAGGAGGAGGACGAGATGCACGACGACGGACAGAACCCGGCATCGGGAGGGTCCGGAGGCATCGGGGGGCCGAAGGCGCCGCCGGCTGGACCGAACACTCCGCCGCCGCCGACCCCGCCGCCGACGGAGTAGCACCGACTCCTGGCCGGCCGTACGGCGGTACGGTCGGCCAGGTTCTACCGCAGGCGAACGCGCCAGCGGTCCGCGGGCAGCACCATGTCGGCGGTCTCGACGGGGCTCCCGGCGGCGGTCAACCTGGTGCGCTGGATCAGCCAGGCTGGGACGCCCTGCGGGAGCCCGAGGTGCTCGGCCTCCTCAAGGGTCAGCTGGTGCAGTTGGGCCTCGGCGTCGCACCGGGCCCAGGCCAAGGCGCGCCCTCCTCGCCGCCAGGTGGTGACGAGGTGGCTGGGGCGCGAGTCGGGGTCGAGGCACTCGTCCCGCCGCCACCGGAGGCGTGCGCCGACGGGCACCCGTAGCCGTTGGGCGAGGTCGGCGTCGGCTCGGCAGCTGCCGGTGGCTCCGTCGCCGCCGGGGTACGGCCAGTCTCGATCGGGGTCGAGGAGTGTGCGCACAGCAGGAGGATGCGCCACGAAGAGGCGTGTACGTGGCCGGCCTTCGAGTTCGCCGGTCTTTCGGAGTGGCGCCATGCCGCGGCGAGCCTCAGCGATGCTGACGTCGAGGTCGCTGGCTAACGCCGCTTGAGAGGGCAGTTGATCCCCGGGCAGCCACATGCCGGCGGCGATCCGACGTCGGATCTTGGCGGCTACGCGCTGGTACGGCGCGGGCTGCATGGGCGGGCGGTCCTTGGCTACGGCGTGCGAGGCATTGGGCAACACCGTAGAGATCGGCTCTGATCTGCGTTAACGCAGATCTGGACAGGTGCACCAACAACACGGATCATCAGTGGGCGCACCCCGAGCGTGAACGTGTGTTCGATATATTTCCCATCCCTCTGGAAGGACATGCACGAGCCTGGCACCCCCACGCCTCGCGAGGTTGTGTTGGCTGCGTACGAGTGGGAGCCGGGAACGTGCTACCGCTGTGGGCGACGCGTGGAGCGGACGGCGGTGGTCGGCCGGCTGCTTCAGCAGCAGGGCACCGTTCCGATCCGGGCGTGCGAGACCTGCACTCTCATCCTGGAGCGTTTCCGCGAGAGGGCGGCCGAACGGTATGGCTGGCCGTACGTCCCGGGGGAGCAGCCTCCGTAGAGTCTACGTAGGGTGGATGTCCCTGTAGGGCGCCTGTAGGGAGCCAGTCATCATGGGACGGTAGTACTGCGTCTCAAGATGTCTCATCATGTCTTAGCAGGTCAAGGGCAAATCGAGAGCTCCGCACCATGATCAATTGCATTGTCCGAGGTCGACGGAAGCACTGCGTAGAGTGGTACGGCTACTTCATGCGCCGCCTCGCCGAGCGCCCGGCCAACCTCACCTTCTTCCTGCGCGCCATGGCCACCCGTAGCTGACCGCAGGCCATATGACCAGCGGCGGAGCTGGAATCAGCTCCGCCGCTCGGTGTCTCAAGACGGCTCGGCTTCGGGCGGATGTCGAGGCTCTCGAGCGGGTCCGCTGGCCTCTGCCGACCGTCGGCGCCCTGGGTGGCCTCGCCGGCGCTGCCGCGGCCGTGTACGCGGCACTCCACCCCTGGCACCACCGCGCCCCCGCTCGGCCACGTGCCCCACGTGCCGGGCGGGGACGCTTCGTCGCGTTGATCAGCGGAAGGGTAGTACCGCGGTACTGCCGCCGGCGAGGACGGAGCCGTACTCGTCTCGACCGGCGAGCGAGCGGTAGTCGATTACCGGGTCACCGGCTCGTACGAGGGCTGTTGCACATGCGAGGCACCAGGGCCGCGGTGGATGCACGTCGAGGTCCTCGATCGCCGCCTCAGCTGTCCGGCACTGCGCGCAGATCGACATGGTGGCTGCCCTCCTGTGCTGTCTCAGCCCCAGCTGGAGCCGCACACGGTGCAGCCCCAGCGGCCGTCCATCGTCTGGTAGGTGGAGCCCGACCCGCAGACCGGGCACGACACGGCGGACGCGGTCCGGTCGCTGTCCGGCACGTTACCGGGCTGCGGGGTGGTGTGGGTCGGGTTCGGGGTCTCGGGGCGGTCGAGCGGCAGGGTTGCACTCATGACGCACTCTCCTCCGGATGAGGATCGGGATGGGGATGCGCCCGGCCGGGGCATTCACCAGGGAACCCGGTCGGCAGGTGGCTGGGGAGCCCCAGAAGACGCTCCCGCACACCGTGTGCGTGCCCCGCACACCCCGTGCGCGCCCTGCCCGCGCAGGGTGTTCCGCCGATACGGTGGCGCCCCCGTGCGGTCGAAGGGCGGCACCGTGTCACGTCAACAAGAGGTCGGGGCGGTCATCAGGGCCGCCCGGTGTGCGCAGCGGATGACCCAGTCCCAACTGGGCCGGGCGTGTGGCTACTCGGCGTCCGCGATCAGCCGGGTTGAGGCTGGTCTCCTACGGCCGGCGGAGCAGCCGCTTCAACTGATCGCGCGGGCATTGGGCCTCCCGCTTCACGCCGTCGGCCTGGGCCGACCGGCTACGCTGGCGCGAGATGTGACCCCGGATCAGGAGGACGGCATGCTCCGCAGGCAGCTGCTCGTAGCCGGCATGGCGGCGGCCGGGACCTCGATGCTTCCGTCGACGGCGGCGGCTTCCTCACCACCCGATGCGTCGTCCCGGATCGTCGGGGCCCTGTATGGGCCAGGACCATCGGACCCAGTCTCGTTGCAGCAGGTCAAGGCCTCGCTGGCCTCGGCCCGGTCCGCCTTCACGGCGGCCCGTTACGGGAGCCTCGGCGAGGCTCTCCCCGGGCTGCTGGGCACGGCGCAGGCAAGCCGCGAGGTCGTGTCCGGGCGGGCCCGGGAGGAGGCGCATGCTTGCGTAGCACGGGCTTGGGTGTTGGCGACGGAGCTGGCTCTGAAAAATCACTCTGACGTGGCGTGGCCTGCAGCGGATCGGGCGCTCGCGGCAGCGCAGGCCAGTGGCGACCCGGTGGTTCAGGGGGAAGCAGCCCGGGTGTTGGCGATTACGATGCGGCGTGCCGGCCGCCCGGCTGCCGCAGTAGACCTGTTGCGCCGAACGGCCGGCTCGCTCGAGCAGCAGGGCGACGCCACGTCCCGGGCGGTGGCGGCGACCCTGCTCATGACCGGCGCCTACACGGCAGCATGCGGGCAGCGCCGTTGTGATGCCCTCGACCTGATGACGGGTGCCGAGGACGCGGTCAACCGCTCGGCCGGCTCCGGAACTCCGCGCACCACGCTGTTCACGGTCGACGCGACCAGAGCGCAGGTCGACCTGTATTGGATCGGCGTGCACTCCGCTCTGGGCACTCCCGATGAGGGCGTGCCGTATGCGGCACGGATCGCCCCGGAGCGCCTGCCGACCGCTGAGCGCCAGGCCCGGTTCGGCACGGACTGTGCACGCATGTGGCACCATCTCGGCGACCACCGTCGAACGGTCGCAGCGCTCCGGTACACCGAGCGGGTTGCCCCGGAGGAGGTCCAGCGGCCAGCGCTTCGGGCGTTGACGGCTGACCTGCTCTATGCACCGGTCACTGTGGCAGGTGTGCGGGAGCTCGCCGCTCGCACAGGCGTCTCGTAGGTGTCAGGCGGCCTGCTCGCCGTCGAGCACGGCCTTGGTGGCGTTGCCGCGGTGCGGCTTGGAGAAGAGGCTGACCTGCGGCTTCTCGCGGTCGATGAGCAGGTGGAGCGGGATTCCGGCCCGGGCGTAGCAGTGCCGCTTGGTGATGCGGTCCTGGTCGGGCTTGGTGGAGGTGATCTCGGCGACCATCGCGACTCCGTCCGGGGCCATCCACGGTGGAGCGTCCCGGAGGATGCCGAGCTCCCTCGGGGCGAAGGTCAGGTCCGGGATGACGTAGTTCTTCGGGCGGAGGCCGCCCCTGGCCAATCGAAGCCCTTGTTGCCGGAACCTTGCATGCGGACTGCTGACTACGCCTTCACCTCGTCGATCAGCAGGTCGAAGTAGTGCTCGTGCCTGTCGTCCGGCGGTGGTGTCACGATGATCTCTCCCTCGATGAGCTCGGCCCGGAAGCCTTCGGGGGAGTGCAGGCTCAGGAAGCTCTCCAGCAGGATGTGGGCCTGTGATGGGGAGTTCGTGATCGGTTGCTCATGCGCCCCAGCACTCGTGATGCCCCTCCTTCGGATGGACGTCACGCTGTTCGCCGCCCGACAGGGTTGTGCAGTACACGGCGGACTATCACTCGACGGTGTGGGTCCGGGGCCTGGAATAGGATCCCGGTGCTGGTCAACTGGGCTTTTGCTGAGAGGAGTTGGGGATGCTGAAGGAGTTCGCGGGGCTGTCCACGCCGTTGGTGGCGGATGCGTGTGTGCGGCTCGGGGTGGGGGTGCGGGCGGCGCCGGCGGGGGTGGGGGCGGTGGTGGCCGGGGCGCGGGTCGCGGGGCGGGTGCTGCCGGTGCGGCACTACGGGAGTGTGGACGTGTTCCTGGAGGCGTACGGGGCCGCGCTGGACGGGGACGTGCTGGTGGTCGACAACGGCGGGCGGACCGACGAGGCCTGCATCGGGGACCTCGCGGTGCTGGAGGCGCGAGCCGCCGGGGTGGCCGGGATCGTGGTGTGGGGGCTGCACCGGGACACGCCGGAGCTGGTGGAGATCGGGCTGCCGGTGTTCAGCTACGGTGCGCTGCCGGTGGGGCCGCTCCGGCTGGACGGGCGGGAGCCGGAGGCGCTGGAGTCGGCGCGGTTCGGGCCGCACCTGGTGGGCGTCGGGGACGTGGTGTTCGCCGACGCCGACGGGGTGCTGTTCGTGCCGGCCGACCGGGCCGGCGAGGTGCTGGCGGCGGCCGCCGGGATCGCCCGGACCGAGCGGGCGCAGGCGGAGCGGATCGTCGCCGGGGACACCCTGCGGAAGCAGACCCGGTTCGAGGAGTACCTGGAGGGGCGCGCCGCCGACCCGTCGTACAGCTTCCGGCAGCACCTGCGGCGGGTCGGCGGGGCGATCGAGGAGTAGTGGACTCCCTTGCGGGGGGCTCCTTTACGGTGAACTCCCCTACAGTGGGCGGTACATGACGTACAGGCCGACGTAACCGTCGACCGGGTGGTGGAACGCGTCGGGGACGGTGCCGACGACCTCGAAGCCCAGTGACCGGTAGAGCCGGACGGCGTGGTGGTTGTTGGCGACCACCGCGTTGAACTGCATGGCGCGGAAGCCGGTTCGGCGGGCCCAGTCGATGGTGTACTCGACCAGGGCCCGCCCGATGCCCTTGCCGTGGTGCGCCGGGTCGACCATGTAGCTGGCGCTGGCCACGTGCCCGCCGTTGCCGGGGCGGTTGCGGTTCATGGTGGCGGTGCCGAGGACCGTGCCGTCGTCGTCGACGGCGACCACCGTGCGGTCGGGGTCGGAGTGCATCCACCACTCCCGGCCCAGCTCGGAGGACATGTCCAGGGGGTAGGGGAAGGTCTCGCCGGCGGCGACGATCGCGTGGAAGAACGGCCAGATGGCCGGCCAGTCCTCGGGGGTGGCTTCGCGAATGAGCATCGGGCCAGGATGATCCTCGGCGGCGGGACGCGCCACTGGTTTTCGGTCAGCCGCCGAGGGCGGTCCTCTCGACCTGGGTGGCGGCGAAGGACTGGCCCTTGGCGTTCGGGTGCACCAGGGCGTACTTGAGCGGAACGACGCTGGTCAGCACGCCGTCCAGCCAGTGGTCGGCGTCGCAGACGCTGTGCCCGGCGGAGCCGGGGTAGAGGTCGACGTAGGTGTCCTGGCGGGCCGAGGACACCTGCTCGATGGCCAGGTTGAGCGGCTCCAGGATGCCGGTGCGGGCCCAGGCGAGGTCGCCGGGGGTGAAGGTGGCGAACTGCAGCAGGTTGCCGTACTGGCAGCGGGCGGTGTCCTCGGGGACCAGGTGCGGGTAGCCGACGGTGATGATCCTGGCGGACGGGGCCTTCGCCCGGAGGGCGGTGAGCATGGTGCCGTAGTCGGCGCGCAACTGGTTGAGGCGGCCGGGAAGTTGGGCGGCGTACTTGTCCTTGCAGGGTGTGCCCTGGCCGAAGTGGGCGGCGCCGAGTTCGATGCAGTCCTTGAGGATCTGGCCGAAGCCGAGGTCGTTGCCGCCGATGCCCACGGTGACCACGTCGCTCGTCGGGTCGACGGCGTCGACCTGCGGCGGGACGGGCGGGTAGGGGGCGTTGGGGTCGCTGCCGAGCGGCGGGAGCGGGCGGCCGAGCGGGCTCTGCTTGTTCACGTAGACGTCCGGGCTGGTGGCGCCGCTGCAGCTGACGTTGTGCAGGTCGACCAGGGAGCCGAGGTCGCGGCGGATCAGCTCGGGGTAGGAGCCGGTGGTGCGGGCGCAGCCGTCCTGGGGCGTGGTGAGGTCGCCGGTGGCCTCGATGACGCCGGCGGTGTAGGAGTCGCCGAGGGCGGCCCACTTCAGGGTGCCGGCGCGGGTGGCGGGCTTGGCGGCGGCGTGGACGGCGGTGGGGGCGGTCAGGCCGAGGGTGAGGGCGACGGCGGTGCCGGCGACGGCGAGGCGGGACGGGAATCGGGGCACGGTCTCTCCTCAACGGGTGCACGGGCATGCGGGTGCAGGACGCGGCGGAGAGTGCGGTTCACCCCCCTGAGAGTCAATCGAGTCGATCCGTGGACGACTTGATGCCCCAGGGGGGTGAAATGGTGGGCGTGGCTTTGACGTTCGGGGTTGCGTCGGGTGTTGTGCCCGGCGCTGTGTCCGGTGTCGCGTTGGGCGGTGTGCCCGGCGTCAGAGGAGGGCGGCGGACGGTTCGATCATCGCCCGGGCGGTCTTGCCGTCGACGAACTCGCCGAGCGCCGTCATCTCCCATTCGCCGGTGGGGCGGCGGACCAGCTTGCACATCACCACGCCGGTGCGCGGCTCGGAGTGGGTGAGGTCGAAGCGGACCAGCTCCTCCTCGGTGCGGACGTCCACCAGGCGGCAGTAGGCGTTCCGCAGGTCGGTGAACTTCTGGCCGGAGAACGAGTTCACCACGAACACCAGCGCGTGGACCTCGACCGGGAGGCCCTCCAGGTGGACGGTGATCGCCTCGTCGTCGCCGCCGTCCCCGCCGACCAGGTTGTCGCCGGAGTGGGCGACCGCGCCGTCGAAGATGGTCAGCTTCATGAACCAGGCCGTCTCCAGGCGCTGGTGCTTGGAGTCGAAGGCGAGGCAGGAGGCGTCCAGGTCGATGTCCCGGCCGCGGGCGGCGGACTCCCAGCCGAGGGCCATCCGGACCGAGGAGAGGAAGGGGCGGCCGTTCTTCACCAGGGAGACGGAGCTGCCCTTGACCAGGCTGACCCGCCCCTTGTCCAGGGTGACCTTGGGGCGCTCGGCGGGGTCGGGGGCCGGAGCGGCCGGGTGTGCGGCGGGCATCGAGGGGACGGTGGCGAGGGCGATCCGGGGGTCGACCGGCGGGACCGGCGGGACCGGCGGGACCGGGGGGACGGGAGGCACTGGTGGGACGGGCGGCAGTGGCGCCGCGGCGGGGGAGTGCATCTGGACGGTCGGCGCGCTCGGCGGGGACGGGTCGGCGGCCGGGTGCGCGGTGGCGGCGGGCTGCGCGGGGGCGGTCGGCTGCGGGGGCGGCGCCGGGGAGTCGTCGACGCTGACGCCGAAGTCGGTCGCGATGCCCGCCAGGCCGTCCGCGTAGCCCTGGCCGACCGCGCGCACCTTCCAGGCGCCGCCCCGCCGGTAGACCTCGACCACGATGAGCGCGGTCTCCAGGCCCAGGCGGGGCGGGGTGAAGGTGACCAGGACGCTGCCGGTGTCGGCGTCCCGGACGGTGGCGGTGGGCTCGATCCCGGCGAAGGTGGCGGACTGGTCGGCCGGGCTGGCGGTGACCACGATCTTGCTGATGTCGGCGGGGACGGCCGGGGTGTCGACGGTGATCGCGTCCGGTTCGCCGGCGGAGGCCGGGCGGAGGCTGACGCCGGGCCCGTGCGGGGCGTTGAAGAAGACGAAGTCGGCGTCCGAGCGGACCTTGCCGGCGTCGGTCAGCAGCAGGCCGGAGACGTCCAGCGCCTTGGGCGCGGTGACCTCGACGGTCACTCGCGCGGCGGTCAGCGGTGCGTTGCCGCCTTGGGTCAGGACGGTGGACAAGGACTCCTCCTCGGGTGCGGAACGACGGCCCGGGCCGGGGCCGGTGGGGCGTCGGGCCGGGTGCTGCCCACAGTAACGAACGAGGGTGCGGGGATGAGCCCATGAGCTACCTGATCGTCGGACGACCGGACGAGACGATGGACGTTCAGATGGGACGTTCAGTGGGACGTTCAGTGGGCCTGGTGGGCCAACTGCTGGGCGGGCTGCGGTGACAGCGGACCGAAGCCGCCCAGTGCGGCGACCGCCCGGGGGTGCTCGATGCCGAAGGCGGCGGCGTTCCAGCCCTCCGGCGGAGCCGGCTTGAGCACCGGCCCGATCGGGCCGGGCGGTTCGGCCGGGCGGCTTCCGCGCACCACGAAGCCGTAGCGGCCGGGCTTGACGTCGGTGCCGGGCGGGGTGGTGAAGCGGTAGACCAGGGTGCCGCGCTCCTGCTGGGTGGTCACCACGGCGCCTGGCAGATCGGTCCAGGCGGCGCCGCTTCCGGGGGCCAACTCGCCTGCGGCGAGCCGGAATTCGGCTTGCAGGGCGGTGACCGGCTCGGCCACCGAGAGGTCCAGGGCGTGCCGGATGCCGTCGCGGCCGACGGTGGTGGTCAGGCCGGTGCCGGTGAGGGTCCGGTCGGCCTCCGGGGTGGTGGCGTCGGCGCTGTCGGCACCGTTCTGGCCGGTGGCCGCACTCCTGGGGGCGTCGGTGCTCCCGGGGCTGCCGGCACTCCCGGGGGCGCCGGCTTCGGGGGCGTCGGCGGTGGCGGCGCCGACCGGACCGGGCCCCGGACGGGCCGAGGTGGTCGGCTGGAGCCCGGGCGGGTGCGGGGACTGTCCGGCGCCGGGCTGCCCGGTGGACGGCGTGGCGGGCGGGGACGGCTGGGCGGAGGGGGAGGCCCCGGCGTCCGCCCGGCCGTCCGTCCCGGTGGCGACCACGGGGGAACCGCCCGCGGGGGAGTCGGTGGCAGGGGAGTCGCCCGCGGATCGCGGGTCGCGCCCGGCGGAGGCCTGCCCGCCGGTCGGCGGCCCGGCCGGGGC